>CAMLKV010000093.1 GCA_946480635.1 uncultured Flavobacterium sp. | reverse complement strand
AAACGTTCCCACATAAAGTAGTCGGCTTTACCTTGATTCAATGCTTCAACAGCACCGTCGATAGTGTTTACAATTTCAAACTTTAACGTAGAAGTATCCCAATTTTGCTGCTTTGCATTTATAAAACTCATTAGATGAGATCCTGAACCAATTCGTGATATAGCAGATGTAGTGTTTTCTAAATCAGTAAGTTGATTAAATTTTGAATTAGCATCAACATGTATTCCCCAAATTAATGGCGATTGCACATAAATCTGAACAATTGAAGAATCATTGCCCGAAACTATGTCTTTTATAATTCCTTCGGTTAGAATCACAGCGATATCTGCTTCATTGTTGCGAAGCATTTGACACATTTTGCCAGTTCCTTCAGGAATATCTGTCCATTGTAAATCTATACCAACTTCATCAAATTCTCCATTTTCAATACATAAATGCCAAGGTAAATTAAAATGTTCTGGCACACCAATTATTCTTACTGATTTCATTTTTAAGCTTTGAATTATTATTTTTTAGCTTGCCACCAATTCCATTGAACGCCATCCTCGGCGGTATATTCTTCCATGAAATTAAAACCAACTTTTTTAAGAACTTGATTAGAAGCTCCGTTTTCAAAGTGTGTGTATGCGTTCAGATTATCAACTTTCATTTCATTTAGACCATAGTTTACCCAAAATTTTGTGGCTTCAGTTGCGTAACCTTTATTCCAAAATCGTTCATCTAAACGATAACCATAATCGAAGAAATTTGTGTTGCCATTTTCTGTATGATCATCAACAAATTTAATTCCTGTCCAACCAATAAATTCGCCTGTTTCTTTTAAAATGGTAGCAAAACGGCCAATATTATTTCTTTCATACTGTTCATTAACGTAATTGATTACCTTAATTACTTCATCTATTTCCTGAACAGGTTTTTGCCAAAGGTATTTATGTACACTTGGATTTTTATCCATCGTAAACATATCTTCAGCATCTGTTAAAACTAACGGACGAAGAATTAAACGCTTTGTTTCAAATTTTAGGTTCATATTTATTTTCTAATTGGTACCAGTTATGCAAAGTTTTATTTACTAAGTAAGAATTTGTGAATTGAAACCCCAATAGCTTAAGTAAATTGTTAGATGGAATATTTTCAGTTTCGGCACATGCATGAATCATTTTAAGTTTCATTTCTTTAAAGCCATACTCTAACCATGCTAAAGCAGCTTCTTTTGCGTAACCTTTTCTCCAATAATCTTCAGAAAAACGATATCCAATGTCATAAAAATTTACATGACCATTTTCTTCATTAGCTCTAAACTTTAATCCTGAAAAGCCAATTAATTTATTGTTTTCTTTTAGAATAACTCCAAATCTACCAATACCATTCTTTTTGTATTCTTCTCTTATTTTATTGATATACTTTTCTACATCCAATTTGTTAAGTAAAGGATTTCTCAAATACCTATTCACATTTGGATTGTTATTCATTTCAAAAAAATCATCTACATCATAAACTTCCAATGGACGAAGAATTAGTCTATCAGTCTCAAATTTTAAATTCATATTTCAAAAATTTGCTTTAAATGATGTTTCATATGTGTGATATAATCTTCAATTAAAAATTCCAAATCACAAATTGATAAATCATATAAGTTAATTTTTGTTTTTAGCTGTTCCTCTGAAATGTCTTTAAAAATAAAAGCTATTTGTTTGTTAAGATGACACCACAATTTTAATAAATCATCAAATTTTCTTTCTTGATATTTATTAAGTTTTACTAATTCATCTTGATTATAGGCTGTAACTAAATAAGGTTCATTTGAAAATTGACATTCTGTAAACCTTTTTAGGTTATTTATTGCCGAATCAATTAAATGGCCTAATATTTCATTTTTTGACCACTTATCAGTTGAAGACTTAAAACCATAATCCCAATTGATGTTAATCATGTGTAATTTTTTGGTTTCCTTGATTGTTTCTTCAATCTGATAAGAGTAAAAATTTATCATTGTTCTGATAGTTTTTTTAATGTGTAAGCAATTAATTCATCAACAGCTTTATATGGATCAGCACTAAAAGTACCATTTGCTCTGTTTGCAATAATCGCATTTAAAGATAATGTTTCATGTCCTAAAAGCTTCCCAAGGCCATATATAGCTGCGGTTTCCATTTCAAGATTAGTCATTTGAGTACCATTGAAATTAAAAGCATCCATTTTACTATTTAAGTTTTCATCTTGAATGTTTAAACGTAATACACGCCCTTGAGGGCCATAGAATCCACCAGCAGTTCCTGTAAAACCTTTGTGAATTTGGTCGCTTTCAATGAACTTTTCTAATTTTTCTGAGCATGCTACAACGTATGGTCTTCCTTTGCGTAAATCCCAATCCGTTTGTGATATGAAAGCTTCTTCAATCTCTTTTTCAGAAATATCGTCAATCAAATAAGAGCGTAGCATATTATCTAAACCTAATCCGTATTTAGACATTACAAAACTATCACAAGGAATATCTGCTTGTAGAGATCCAGAAGTTCCAATACGTATAATATTTAGTTTTGTTAATGTTTCTTTTGGCTGACGCGTCTCAAGGTCAATATTTACTAATGCATCAAGCTCGTTCATTACAATATCAATATTGTCA
Organism: uncultured Flavobacterium sp.; assembly: GCA_946480635.1. The sequence goes on along the minus strand of CAMLKV010000093.1, from coordinate 5,165 downwards.
GGACCAATACCTGTTGACATAACAGTAATACGCTTTCCTTTTAGTGTTCCTGTTTGTGTTTTAAATTCTCTCTTTTGAGTAGAGAATTCAACTGAGTCAAAGAATTTTGTAATTTTTTCTACTCTGTTTTGATCTCCTACAAATATTATATCGTGTGCAATATGCTCTGGTTTAAGATTTAAGTGATACACACTTCCATCAGGGTTCAGAATTAATTCTGAAGATTTAATTTCACTCATTTTATCAATATTTATCCGCCTACGCGTTTTACTTTAAATCCTTTTTCTTTTAAAATTGTCATAATCTTATCGCGATAATCACCTTGTATAATGATTTCTCCGTCTTTAAAACTGCCGCCAACAGCTAGTTTGTTTTTAATTTCTTTGGCCAACAATTTAAAGTCTTCGTCTTCACCTTCATATCCAGCGATAATTGTGGTTGGTTTCCCTTTTCTTTTTTCATACTTACAAATTATAGGTTCCTTTTGAACATATAATTCGTGTTCTGTTTCTTCAATTTCTTCCGGTTCATTGGAAGGAATATGATCAGGAAATAAGTTTTTTAATTGGTCTTGTAAATCCATTTTTTATAAAATTACAAAAAGAAAAAATCCCAAATCCCAATATTTCATGGAACTTGGAATTTTTATATTATACTAGAATTACTTCTTAATTAAACCTAAATCTACTAAACGCTCATATAAGAATTCCCCTGCGGTAATATCTTCATATAATTTAGGATTGTTTTCATCAATACATTCAGGTAGACAGTTAAGTGACATGTCACTCACCGGATGCATAAAGAAAGGAATAGAGTAACGAGATGTACCCCATAATTCTCTAGGCGGATTTACCACTTGGTGAATCGTAGATTTTAATTTATTGTTTGTGTGGCGTGATAACATATCTCCCACATTAATTACTAATTCATCAGGTTCAGCAATAGCATCAATCCATTGGCCATCATGATTTTGTACTTGTAAACCTTTACCTTGAGCACCCATTAATAAGGTAATCAAATTAATATCCCCATGAGCTGCTGCACGAACAGCACCATCAGCAGGCTCGCTAGTAATAGGAGGGTAATGGATTGGTCTTAAAATACTGTTTCCTTGATTTGCATATTTATCAAAATAAAACTCATCAAGTCCAATGTATAGTGCCAAAGCTCTTAATACATAAATTCCAGTTTTTTCAAGCATTTTATATGCTTCTTTACCTACTTCATTGAAATGAGGTAATTCTTCTACAGTAACATTGGCAGGGTATTCTGATGCATATTTAGAATCGGCATCCACATACTGGCCAAAATGCCAAAATTCTTTTAAGTCTCCAGCTGAACGACCTTTAGCATGCTCTTTCCCGAAAGAAATATAGCCTCTTTGTCCTCCAATACCTGGAATTTCGTATTTTTCTTTTACTTCTAGTGGAAGTGAAAAGAAGTTACGAACTTCTGAATATAAGTCTTCAACTAATTTGTCATCTAAAAAATGACCTTTTAATGCTACGAAGCCTATTTCTTCGTATGCCTTTCCGATTTCATTTACAAATTTTTGTTTACGTACCGGGTCGCCCGATAGGAAATCACGTAAGTCAACACTTGGAATGTTTTGCATTGTACTTAGTTTTTGTTAATAACTTAATTTCAAGGGAATACCTTGATTTTACAAATGTATATATAAATTTATTTATTTATTTTTAAAAGTTATCAACATTTTAAAAAAATATAACAATGCAAAGAGTTTCTGTTATTTTTTATTACTTTTGAAAGCGATTTAAAAAACCATTAGTAATGAATTTCGAAAGAAAGAACTTAACCAACGAACAGCTTTTAGATTTATATAAAAAGTTATTAAAACCAAGATTAATTGAAGAAAAAATGTTGATTCTTATCCGTCAAGGAAAAGTATCAAAATGGTTTTCAGGAATTGGTCAAGAAGCAATATCGGTAGGTATAACTTCAGTTTTAGACAAAGATGAATATATTTTACCAATGCACCGTAACTTAGGTGTGTTTACTACAAGAGAAATTCCATTACACCGTTTGTTTTCTCAATGGCAAGGAAAACGCAACGGATTTACAAAAGGACGTGACCGTTCATTCCACTTTGGAACACAAGAGTTCAATATTATTGGTATGATTTCTCATCTTGGCCCTCAAATGGGAGTAGCTGATGGAATCGCTTTAGCTAATAAATTAAAGAAAAACGGAAAAGTTACTGCGGTATTTACTGGAGAAGGAGCTACTTCTGAAGGTGATTTCCACGAAGCATTAAACGTAGCTTCAGTGTGGGACTTACCAGTTTTATTCGTTATTGAAAATAATGGTTACGGGTTATCTACACCTACGAATGAGCAATACCGTTGTAAGCAATTGGCTGATAGAGGTGCTGGTTACGGAATGGAAAGCCATATAGTAGATGGTAATAATATTTTAGAAGTGTATAATTTAATTTCAGAATTAAAAGCTTCTATGATTGAGAATCCTCGTCCTGTTTTATTAGAGTTTATGACTTTTCGTATGCGTGGGCATGAAGAGGCAAGTGGTACAAAATATGTTCCACAGGAATTAATGGATATGTGGGCTATTAAAGACCCAGTAGAAAATTATAGAAGTTATTTGAAGGCTACAGCTGTTTTAACTGACGAACAAGACGAAGCTTTTAGAGCAGAAATTAAAAAAGAAATTGATACAGATTGGGCAAAAGTACAAGAAGAACCAGCTATTGTGGCTGATTTAGATGAAGAATTGAACGATGTATATTGTCCATGGGAATATGAACAAATTGATCATTTTGATGAATTGGAAAACATCCGCCTTATTGATGCAATCTCTCAAGGATTAAGCCAATCGATGGAACGTCATCCAAATTTAGTGATAATGGGACAAGATATTGCAGAATATGGAGGAGCGTTTAAAATCACTGACGGATTTGTAGATAAATTTGGAAAAGATCGTGTTCGTAATACTCCAATCTGCGAAAGCGTAATTGTTTCTGCAGCAAACGGATTATCAATTAACGGACACAAAGCAGTTGTAGAAATGCAATTTGCCGATTTCGTTTCAACAGGATTTAATCCAATTGTTAACTTATTAGCAAAGCAACACTACCGTTGGCAAGAGAAATCAGATGTGGTAGTACGTATGCCTTGTGGAGGTGGTACTCAAGCAGGGCCTTTCCACTCACAAACTAATGAAGCATGGTTTACTAAAACTCCTGGTTTAAAAGTAGTTTATCCAGCTTTCCCATACGATGCCAAAGGATTATTGGCAACTGCCATTAATGATCCAAATCCTGTAATGTTCTTTGAGCACAAACAATTGTATAGAAGTGTTTATCAGGATGTGCCCAAAGATTATTACACATTGCCATTAGGAAAAGCTTCATTGCTGATCGAAGGAAATGATGTTACTATTATATCTTTTGGAGCTGGAGTGCATTGGGCGTTAGAAACTTTAGCTAAAAATCCAGAGATTTCTGCCGATTTACTAGACTTACGTTCATTACAACCATTAGATTGGGAAGCTATTTATGCTTCGGTTAAGAAAACGAACCGAGTAATTATTCTTCAGGAAGATACTTTATTTGGAGGAGTCGCAAGTGATATTTCTTCAATGATTATGGAAAATTGCTTCGAGCATTTAGATGCACCAGTTAAGCGTGTTGGAAGTTTAGAATCTGCGATTCCTTTCATGAAATCGCTTGAAGACCAGTATTTACCAAAAGAGCGTTTTGAAACAGAACTATTAGAATTATTGAAATACTAAAAAGTTAGTTTATATAAAAAAGCCGTCTCGTTTTATTTAATGAGACGGCTTTTTTATTTGGTTGTAAACTTATCAAACAAAATATTAAAATAACTTATTGCTTAAACCCAGTATTTCTACGCATTTTCTCCTTTTTAAATTGAAGTACATTTGTTATATAAAGCTTCTTTTTGCTTTGTGTAAGTGATGAAAAAAAAATTAGCCAAAACAATAATTTCTTTTTTGCTTTTATGGAATGTTGCTTTGTTCTCACAGAATGAGCAATTAATCATTGGCAGAACAACGGGTGTTTTGACTATAAACAAAAATAAAAAAATTCGCACCTTCGGATTTACAAAATCTCTAGCTGCACAAGTTACACTTCCGGGCTGCGACATTAATGCAAAAGTTGGTGACAGTATACACCTTGATTTTTGGAACATTTCACAAGGAAATCCAGTGTCTTTGTACTGCAAGAAAATCGATTTTGTGCAAAAAGACAAGAATGGAGAAATACTCATCAAAAATGAATCTATACATCATATGGAGCATGGGTATTATTCATTTTTAGCTAAAAAAGTAGGAACTTATTTGTATTATAGTCCAGAAAATTATCCTTTTAATCTTCAGGCAGGTATGTTTGGAGTAATCATTATACAGCCTGATAATAATAATTTACAATCTCAAATGCTTACTAAGGAAGTGCTTTGGTGTAGCCATGAAATAGATTCTAAATGGCATACTGATACGCTAATGGGTACCGAATATGATTCTTCAAACAACCCAATTCTCATTCCAAAGTATACACCTAATTTTTTTTGCATAAATGGGCAAAAAATTGAAAATATAAAAGGATTGCTAGATAAAAATAATACTAGTAAATCAATTTTACTTCGTTTGGTAAATGCGGGTTTATACGATCATATGATACAGTTTCCTGCTAAAGTAATACTTGAGATAAAAGATGATATTGATTCAGTTTCCATAACTGAACTCAAATATAACAAGGTCACTCTTGCAGCAGGAGAAACTTTAGAACTGTTAGTGAATTTAAAAGATACCACAACCAGAGAAAACATAATATTTCAATTTATAGAACCAAAATCAAAAAAGGTAAGCTTTAAAACAACAATTCCAATTTTATATAATTAGAAATCAACAATACCATGAAAACAAATTATTTTTATTTGCTTTTACTTTTAGTCTTTGCGAATGGCTTTGCGCAGCAGGAACCAACTTTTTCGATTATCGGAAACGATAGTAATAAAGAAACCTTAACAAAAGATAAGCGTTTGGATATTTCCAAAATTAAAGTAGTAAATATTTCCATAATTAAAGTCTGCGACAAACAGGTCATTTTCATACTGCTTACCTAGCTTATCTGAATCGAGGAATTTCAAAGCAGTAGGTCCGGCTGG
>CAMLKV010000092.1 GCA_946480635.1 uncultured Flavobacterium sp. | reverse complement strand
CAAATTTAATTTTGAGAAATAAAACCATGCTTATGGTATCTGGTGGAAAAAAATCTAGAGTTGCTGTTTCTGCTGATAAAGGAGAGAATTGGATAATACATGAAACTCCAATTATTCAAGGAGGAACTATGACAGGTGCTTTCTGTGCCGATTTTTATAACGATTTAATAGGAATTATCGCTGGAGGAGACTACGAAAAACCTTTACAGAATTCTCAAAATAAAGCAATTACTAATGATGGAGGGAAAACCTGGAGGATTGTAGCTAATAATGAGGGTTTTGGTTATGCTTCATGTATCCAATATGTTCCTAATAGCGAAGGAAAAGGAATTGTAGAAGTAGGAGCAAACGGAATTTTTTATTCTAATGACTCTGGAGAGAGTTGGACAAAACTTGCAGAAGATAAAGATTTACTGACGTTTCGATTCATTGATGAAAAATCAGCAGTGGCGACTGGTAAAAATCGAATAATAAAATTAACATTTAAATAAAAAGAGCCGTTAGGCTCTTTTTATTTTCTAAATTCTCTGCGATTTTTTATTTGTTTTAAAAGTTTTTGCTTGAACTCAATTTCTATTTGACGAAGCATTAGAATCTTCTGATTTGGAATTACTCCTTGTAAATTTTTTACCAGTTGTTTTTTATTGTTCTGAATTTCAGTTTCTATTCTGTCATCCTCAGCCATTAGTTGAGCCGATTCTTTTTCTGATAAATTAGATGCATTTTCTGGACGTAATTTGAACATTAATTGTCTTTTTTGTTTATGCAAATCATCCATTTTATCATCAAATTGATTAAAAACTGGCCAAAACTTTTGCGCTTCTTCCGGAGTCAAATCTAATCTATCAGAAATATATGCTACTCTTAAAGCCTTAACACGTTCAATTCTTTCATCCCTATCTTGACTAAAAATAAAAGTGTTAAACAGTAGAAATAATATAATAAAAAGTTGTTTCATTTTAGTTTAAGTATTCATTTATATAAGATTCTGTTTGTGTATCAAAATCAGTTATTTCTAATTCTAAGTTTGTTAATTCTTCGTCGGTTAAATGTTTCGCAATATCTTCTGTGGTGATATCATTTTCGTATGCAAGATATTCTTGTGATATTTCTATATTTTCAGTTTTTTGTTGTTCAAAATACATCCATGTTCCAATTGATATTACAACTGCAGCTGCAATTCCTGATATCCAAACTGATTTGCGTTGCCACAAAGAGATTACCTTTACAGTTTTTTCTTCTTCAGATATGCGTTGCATTAATCTGTCTTCAAAAGAATCGAAGTAGTTATCTGGTATTCTGAAACCAGATTCTATTTTTTTATCGTTTTCTAAATCTATCTTTTTCATATTTGTTTGACAAAATTAAACGGAAAAGGTTTAATTCGAATTTAAAAAATCCTCTATTTTTTTTACTGCATGAAAATAAGATGCTTTTAATGCTCCTACAGAAGTTCCTAATATTTCGCTTATTTCTTCATATTTCAGTTCTTCAAAATATTTCATTTTAAATACTTGCTGTTGTTTTTCTGGTAATGTTGCAACAGCGTTTTGCAGTTTCAACTGAATTTCATCACCGTCATAATCAACATCAGATTCTAAATTTTTGACTAATTTTTCTTTTAATTCTTCGTTTGAAATTCCACTTTTTTTACTTCTGGTATTAATAAAATTTATCGCTTCGTTAGTTGCAATTCGATACATCCAGGAATATAATTTACTCTCACCTTTAAAATTCTTTAAATTCTGAAAAATTTTTACAAAAGTATTTTGCAAAACATCATCGGCATCATCGTGATTTAGCACCATGTTACGAACATGTGCGTATAACGGACGTTGGTATTCACGTACTAATTTCCGAAACGCTTCATTTTGCGTTTTTGGATTTAATAATTCGTTTATAAATGCTTTTTCGTCCTGCAATTGAGGTAATTTAATCTGTTTGACTAAAGATATTTAAAAAGGTTTAATTAGAGATGAAAAAACTTTTGACTTTGTATCTTTGTCACTTTGCAAATAAAGGTAATGATAAAGACTGTAATTTTTGACATGGATGGCGTAATTGTAGATACAGAACCCGTTCATAAATATGCATACGACCAACACTTTGTTGAATTAGGAATTGAAGTTTCAGAGGAAATGTACTCGTCTTTTACAGGGAATTCTACTCGAAATGTTTTTCAGAAAATAAAAGGACATTTTAATTTAGAACATGATGTTGAAGATTTAATTCTGCGTAAGCGTCATTTATTCAATGAAGCTTTTGATACTAAGCCCGATTTAGAATTAATTGATGGTGTTTTAGATTTAATCAAGAAACTACATTTTAATGGAATTCAGTTAATTTTAGCTTCATCCGCTTCAAATAGTACTATAAATAGAGTTTTTAACCGATTTGATTTAAACCAATACTTTACTCATAAAGTTAGTGGTGAAGATTTTCCAAAATCGAAACCTGATCCAGCTATTTTTTTACATGCAGCATCACTTTCTATAGCACCTAAAGAGAATTGTGTGGTGATTGAAGACAGTACAAATGGTGTGATTGCCGCAAAAGCTGCAGATATCTACTGTATAGGTTATGATAGTTTTAATTCTAAGCATCAAGATTTATCTCTTGCAGATAGAGTGATAAAACATTTTGATGAAATTGATGTAAATTCTCTATAAATTTAAAGTTGTGGGAATATTAGCCCACAGCTTCTTTATATACTTTTAAACACTTTTCTCTGGCTTCTTTGTGATTAACTATAGGTGATGGGTATCTTGAAGTTTCAAGTTCAGGAATCCATTTTTTGATGTATTTTAAGTCTTTGTCGAACTTTTTGATTTGTTCAGTTGGATTAAAAATCCTGAAATATGGAGCAGCATCAACACCACTTCCAGCTGCCCATTGCCAATTTCCAACATTGCTCGATTGTTCGTAATCCAGAAGTTTGTTTGCAAAATAAGCTTCTCCCCAGCGCCAGTCTATCAATAGATGTTTGCATAAAAAGCTGGCTACAATCATACGAACACGATTATGCATGTGTCCTGTCGCATTTAGCTCCCTCATTCCTGCATCTACAAATGGATAACCAGTTTTTCCTTCACACCATTTTTTGAAATTATCTTCATCGTTTTCCCACTTAATGTAATCGTACTTTTCTTTGAAACTTTTGTTTATAGTATGTGGAAAATGCCAAAGGATTTGCATGAAGAACTCCCTCCAAATCAATTCGTTTAAAAATGTTTGATTTTGAAATTCAAGAGCATTAAGAACCAATTTTCTTATTGAGACACTACCAAATCGAAGGTGAGGAGCTAAGTGAGAAGTTCCTTCAATAGCCGGAAAGTTTCTGGTATCCTGATAATTATTGATTAAAGATTTTTTAATGTTGTAATCTGGAACTTTTATATCAGATTTTGAAAACCCAATGTTTTCTAATAAAAGAAACGGATAATCATGATTTATAATCTTATCTAAATATTCGTCTGAAGGGAAATTTTTAATTGTTGATTTGCTTAATTTCTCTTTCCATTTTTTTGAATAGGGAGTATAAACAACATAAGGAGTTCCATCATCTTTAATGACTTCGCTTTTTTCGAAAACAACCTGATCTTTGCAAGTTTTGAATGAAATTCCATTTGTTTTGAAGAAATCATTTAATTCTTTGTCACGCTTACGAGCATATGGCTCATAATCATGATTGGTATAAACAGAAGTTATTTTATTTTCAGAAATTAGTTTCTCAAAAACTTCTTTCGGTTTGCCATAAAATAGAGCTAGCGATTTATTTTTAAGTTTTAATTTCTTTTGAATCTCAGATAATAATTCATGTATAAAAGTAACTCGCGCATCATTTTTCGATAGTTGTGATAAGATAGTGGTATCAAATATAAATATGGGTAGAACTTGTTCATTTTCAAATAAGGAATGAAAAAGACCAACATTATCTTCTAATCGTAAATCACGTCTAAACCAAAAAATTGTCATAATACTCCAAATATTTCGGTTAACTTTTGTTTTCTGAAAGTGAAAATTTCTTCCAATTTAGGTCTAACAAGCAAAGGATGAAAAAGCTGACCAATTATCCCAAAAGGGACTTTATAATGTACTATATCTTCCATTAAAATTCCTCCTTCTATTTCAGTAAAAAAATGTTTATGATGCCAAAAGGCGTACGGTCCAAATCGTTGTTCATCGACAAAAAACTTTTTGTCTTCAACATGAGTTATTTCGGTAACCCACTGCATCGTTATGAATGGAAACGGTGATATTTTATAATGAATAATTTGTCCTGAAAACATCTTTTTGTCATCACCAGAAAGTGTGATAAACTTCATGGAATCGGGAGTGATTGTATTCAAATTTTTAGGATCACTGAAAAATTCCCAAGCAGTATCTATTGTAATAGGAAATTTTTGTTTTGTATGTATAGAATATAACTTCATTTAGATAAATTGTTTAACAAAATTAAAAATAAATTAAACAATAATCTTTTTATTTTATAGTTTTATTAACAATAAAAAAAAGTCCAGAAACTTATCTTTGATAAATAAACAAATTAATTTATAAAATGATACGATTTATTGTAGCTATTGCAGTTTTTATTGCTTCTTTGTCTGTTGAAGCACAAATTAAAGTTCCTCAAGCTAGTCCAAAATCAACTTTAATTCAAAAAGTTGGATTAACTGATGTTGAAATTGAGTATTCTAGACCTAGTGCAAAAGGGCGCGTAATTTTTGGAGATTTAGTTCCTTTTGGAAAAGTATGGAGAACCGGTGCCAATGCTAATACTACAATATCTTTTTCTGAAGATGTTGTAATAAATGGAGCTACTTTGAAAAAAGGAAAATATGCTCTTTATGTAACTCCTAAGGCTGATGAATGGGAGATTTTTTTCTATACAGATACAAACAATTGGGGGAATCCTGAAAAATGGGATGATAGTAAAGTAGCTCTTAAAGCTTCAGCTAAAACTGAATTATTAAATAGACATGTTGAAACCTTTACAATTGGAATTAATAATACAGATAATAATTTTGCCAATTTAGAATTTTCATGGGAAAAAACTTTAGTAGCGTTAAAATTTGAAGTACCAACTCAAAAAATCGCAATGGAAAGTATTGATAAAGTTTTAGCAGGTCCTTCAGCAGTTGATTACTATAATGCTGCTAATTATTATTTTACTTCAAACGGAGATTTAAACAAAGCATTAACTTATGTATCTAAGGCATATGATATGCATGAGAAAAAGCCATATTGGTATTCACGTTTAAAATCTCAAATTCAAGCTAAATTAGGAGATAAAAAAGCAGCAGTTGAAACAGCTAAAATTTCTTTAGAAGCTGCAAAAGGTGCTAATAATGCTGATTATGTGAAAATGAATGAAGATAGTATCAAAGAATGGAGTAAGAAATAATCTGCGATTACAATATTTTAAAAAAAGCCTAAGTAAATCTTAGGCTTTATTATTATAATTTCATTATCATTTCATATTGTTGTAAGAAACACTCTAGTTTAACTGATTCAAAAATTTCGTTTGTAATTCTAGAAGAATTGTCAATATTTGTAGCAACAAAAGAATTAGAATACTTTTTTGACAGGAAATGAAATAATTCTTTTGAAATTATTTCTCTGTCAAAATCATTCTGACAGATTTTGATTTGATGAATTTTTCTGGAAGTGTTGTTGTAAATTACAAAGCCTATGTTTTTTTTCTCATGTAATAAATGAAAACATTTTATGTCTTCGAGTTTTGAAAGATTATATAAGGAACTATTATTGTTTTGCCAAGAAGCATTATAATCTAAAGTTGAATCAATACTTTTTAAATCTGTTTCAACAAACTCTAAGTCATCCTTGGATGAAATAAATGATTCAAAATTTAAAACTCCTTTATAACAATTTAGGGTTCTAACTTTTTCAAATCCTACTTGCTCATAAATATTTATTGCTTTTTTGTTTTCTGTAATAACTTCAAGTTGAATACTCGAAATGTCACTGTTTTTTATTTTTTCAAAAATAAAAGCATATAGTTTTTTGGTAATTTGTTTCCCTCTAAATTCAGGAACTACGCCAGTTCCGCCATTATATAGTGTATTGTCTCTAAGGCCATGGAGAATATATCCAACAAGTTTATCATTCTTAAAAGCTCCAGCAGACCAATGTAGATTAAGATCTTCAGCAATTATTTTATTCTGTAATTGTTGCAATGTTAATTGTAAAGGAGTCACATAATCAGAAAATGCAAGATTGAAAGCTTCTACAATTTCTGAGATAGATGTGTTTTCTAAAGTTTTGAATTTCATTATTTAGCTTATATAATTCCAAATATTTTTCTTTTTCCCAAGTTCTATAAAAACCTCACGTAATTTTTGGTGTTCAGGTTTTGTCATTGAAGGATCATTTTTTAGCAATTTTATGGCATAATGGCGAGCCAATTGAAGAATATCTTTGTCCTTTACTAAATCGGCTATTTGAAGATTTAGCACACCACTTTGCTGTGTTCCCATAATGTCGCCAGGTCCACGTAGCTTTAAATCTACTTCAGCAATCTCAAAACCGTCATTGGTTTTACACATGGTTTCCAAACGGATTTTACTTTCGTTGCTCAGTTTGTGTCCAGTCATTAAAATACAATAACTTTGCTCTGCACCACGACCAACACGACCACGTAACTGATGCAATTGAGAAAGTCCAAAACGTTCGGCACTTTCAATAATCATTACAGAGGCATTAGGAACGTTTACACCTACTTCAATTACTGTGGTGGCTACCATTATATTGGTTTTTCCTTCAGAAAAACGTTGCATTTCTGCATCCTTTTCCGCAGGTTTCATTTTTCCATGAACAATAGAAACTGAATATTTAGGAAGTGGAAAATCACGAGAAATACCTTCATAACCATCCATTAAATCTTTATAATCTAAGGTTTCAGATTCTTGAATTAATGGATAAACAATATATATTTGGCGACCTTTTTCGATTTCATCTCGAATAAACTTCCAAACTTTTAATCGGTTACTGTCATAACGATGCACCGTTTGAATAGGTTTTCTACCAGGAGGTAATTCATCAATAACCGAAATGTCTAAATCACCATACAAACTCATTGCAAGAGTACGCGGAATAGGAGTAGCGGTCATTACCAAAACATGTGGTGGAATTTCGTTTTTCTTCCAAAGTTTGCTTCTTTGCTCAACACCAAATCGATGTTGCTCATCAATTATGGCAAGTCCTAGATTTTTAAATTTAACCTTGTCTTCCAATAAAGCATGAGTGCCAACAAGAATATGCAAAGAACCATTTTCAAGCTCTTCATGAATGATTCTTCTGTCAGCAGTTTTAGTAGAACCAGTCAATAATTTTATATTTAAACCTAGAGACTCAGCTAATTCTGAAATTCCATTAAAATGTTGTGTTGCAAGAATTTCGGTTGGTGCCATGATACAAGCTTGAAAACCATTATCGATGGCCAAAAGCATACTCATTAAAGCTACAATTGTTTTTCCTGAACCCACATCACCTTGTAGCAAGCGATTCATTTGAGCAGGATTACCTAAATCGTTTCGGATTTCCTTTAGTACTTTTTTTTGCGCATTGGTTAAATGTTTTGTATAAAATTCATTAAAATAATACCCTACATTTTCAAATGCATGTCCTTTAATTTTATGTTTACGAATAAGATTTTTAGAAATTAATTGCAGTTGTATGAAGAACAATTCTTCAAACTTTAATCGGAATTGAGCTTTAGATAAAAGTTCTTGACTTTTAGGAAAATGTATATTAAATAATGCCGCATTTTTAGCAATCAATTGTAGTTCTTCTAAAAGATATGTTGGTAATGTTTCTGTAAATAAAGCATGCGTTTCAATAAAAAGCTGTTGCATCATTTTATTTACAACTTTATTTGAAATACCTTTATTAGCAAGTTTTTCGGTTGAAGGAT
>CAMLKV010000091.1 GCA_946480635.1 uncultured Flavobacterium sp. | reverse complement strand
CAGGACTATCAGGATTAGAAATCTTTTCGGGATTTGCCGCTTGATAGTCTAGTATCTGATAAACAAGCTCTTCCTTTTTAAGTGTTTTGAATTTTGAAATTTTAGCAATCTTAGCAATTTCTTGCAACTCAGATAACTTCATTTCTTTTAAAACAGAAATATCAAACATAAATAGATGTTGGGATTAAAATGATAATAAGTTAATGTGGTGTTTTTTTGAAACTTATATTCCGAAGTATGAAGTGCTTACGGATTGTTTAGGCAATATTACGAATTTTATTTAAGTAAACAATAGTTTTTTAAAAAAAGAAAATATATTTTTGCTCAACATTTAAATAAAAATGATTCAAAGAATTCAAAGTGTATATTTAGCTCTTGCCATTATTTGTAATGGTGCTTTGCCTTTTGTTCTGCATTTATGGAAAATAGAAAACAATGCAGTATTTTTTATGAGTAATATTACATATACCATTTTATTTGGATTAAGTACATCATTAGGTTTATTAAGCCTACTTTCGTTTAAAAAGAGACAACAACAATTTGTGATGAACAGATTGAATATAATATTGAACTTAATTTTACTAGGATTATTTGTGTATCGTACACTAAATCTATCTGGAGATATGCCAGTCATATCTGAGAAGGGTATTGGGATGTTCTTACCTATCTTAACTATCTTATTATTAGTTTTTGCTAATAAAGCCATCAAGAAGGATGAAGATCTCGTAAAATCTGTGGATCGATTACGATAAACCTTTCATCTTAGTTTATTAGTGCGAAGAAAAGCTAACCAATTTAGGTTAGCTTTTCATTTTTAAAGACTTTTATATACTTACATTTAATTAGTTTTCTCACCAAAATTGGTGATATAAAAATCATTAATTTAGAGTATTTGATGTAAATTTATAATCATATACATTTGAAATCAGAAACAGAGACAAATGGAAACTAAAATTAAAATACATCTAGCCGATGATCATCAAGTTCTTATAGATGGAATACTAGCAGTCCTTAAAACCAATCCCAATTTTGAAGTAGTTGGTTTTTCTTTAAATGGTGAAAATCTAGTAGAAAGAGTAGCAAAAAATCAAGCTCATGTTCTTGTTATGGACATTAATATGCCTGAAAAAGATGGTATACAAGTTTTAAGAGAATTCAATGAAAAAGGATTTACATGTAAAGTTATTATTCTTTCGAGCTACGATGATCCAAAATTAATCAAGGAAGTTATAAAATTAGGAGCAAGCGGTTATTTAACTAAACAATGTGCAGGTGAAAATATAGTTGACGCCATTACTAGTGTTGCTCAAGGAAATCAATATTTCTCTTCAACAATAAAAGATAAAGTTTTTGACATTTTCACTGAAAACAACCAACAAAAAGCTTTAAGTATCGAAGATATTATATCTGGTATAACTTCACGCGAATTAGAAATATTAGGCTATATCTGTGAAGAAAAAAGTGGAAAAGACATTAGTGAATTATTAAACATAAGTCCAAATACTGTAGAAACACACAGAAAAAATTTAATGAAAAAACTTAAAGTAAAGAGTTCGGTAGGATTAGTCCTTTTTGCTACCAAACACAATTTAATATCAATTTAAAAAATCGAAACAAATTAATACGAATGGATTTAATAACTAAAAAACCTAAAACTATGCCTTACACTATGCTACGTAATTTTGATTTTAGAAAAGATTCAGGAAATCAAGTAACTTCTACATTTCAAATTCCAGACAACTGCGAACAAAAAACATTTTGTAATAATGGTGAAGCTACAATCACTATTACACTTAAAGATGGAGAAAGAACCCCATCATCAACTTTTCAAGACATTGAAGAAATATTAACTTCTAATGGAAGTAATATTCTTAAAGTAACATTTGAACAAGTAGATGAATTGACAACTATTAAAAGACCTAAAGCTGTCATTGAACTTTAATATCACTATATCAAAGTCATTTGTTATTATTTTTTTAATAACATGTATTAACTGTTTTGGCTTTCAATTTCAGAAAGCCAAAACAGATTCTATTGTTTATTATTCTGAAAAAGGCAATCCCGTTAAAGCAATTGCTTACGCAAGAAAAGAATCTCAAAAAGCTTTACAAAACCAACAATACAACCAATTTTGCAATTTATTAATATCAAAGTCAGAAGTTTTTAGAAATATTAGTGACTATGAAAATGCTTTGAATAGTTTATATGAAGCATTACCTATTGCCGAAAAACATAAATTATACGACAAACAATCTCTGATTTACAGAGGAATAGGAAATGTAAATGGTCTCTCTTTTGAATTCACTAAAGCAAAAAAATATCTTCATAAAGCCTTAAAAATAGCCACAAAACTAAATAACAACGATTTATTAAGTAAAGCAAATCAAGGATTATTAAGAATACATTATGAAACTGGTTCTGATAGTGTAGATTATTACATGAAAAAAATTGCTTTTTATACCAGTAAGTCAAAAGATTTATATGACAAATACAAAAATTACAGCAATTTCTCTAAAATATATTTAGACAGAGGTAATCCACAAGGGAAAAAATATTTGGATAGTGCCTACTTAATTGCAAAAAAAATAGGAAACAGAGATAATATAGCTAATACTCTAAATGATTTTGGTCTTTATTATACAAATGTTGAGAAAAATAATAAAAAAGCATTAGCAAAATATTTAGAAGTTACAAAGTTATATAACAGGGATTCCGATAATTCAAGAGTTCTTAGTGGCACGTACCTAAACTTGTCATACACCTATGAAAAAATGGGAGATTATAAAAGAGCCTTAGAATACAACAATAAATATTATGAACTATTTGAAGAAGTATCTTCAGGTAGATTAAATGCTGCTAGACAAGAAATTGAAACTAAATATGAAATCAAAAAAATTGAAGATAAGTTTAAAGAAAAACAGTCTTTAATAGAAGAAAGACAAACACGAAATCAAAGACTTCTATTATTATTTGCTTCTATATTTATATTAGCCGGATTCATTTTTTATTTTTATTACCAAAACTTACTTCTAAAACAAAAAAATAAAATAAAGGATCTTGATAACGATTTACAATACAAAATTATTAGCGCCACTTTAGATGGTCAAGATCAAGAAAGAAATAAAATTTCTGGAATATTACACGATCATGTGAGTGCAATTTTGTCATCTGTAGGATTACATTTATCTGCTTTTGAATCTAGCCTAACTAAAGAACAAATAGAAGATTTAAAAAAAACACGATCTTTACTTAAAGATGCACATGATAAAGTTCGTGATTTATCACACGAATTGGTACCACCACTTTTGGTAAAACTAGGACTTCAGTATGCATTGAAAGATTTGTGTGAAAATAACTCAAATAAGTTAATTCATTTTGAATTTCATTCTACTTTACCTAGAGAAAAAAGATTTCATCCAGACTTTGAGAATAGAATTTATTTTATTGTTTCAGAATTATTGAACAATATTATAAAACACAGTAGTGCTTCTAAGGCAAAACTAACTATTGAGGAATTAGGTGAAAAATTACACATCACTATTGAAGACAATGGAAAAGGTTTTGATACCAAAAATATAAATAAATCTAACGGTTTTGGTCTAACCCAAATTAAAGCCAGAGTTAATAATATGAATGGAAAAATGAAAATAAAATCAATCATCAACAAAGGAACCACAATCCAGATTAATGTTGATGAGTAATTATTTTTTTCCTAACTCAACAATTTCTAAATCCTTAATTTTATCTCCTTCAATAACAAATCTAAGCATAGTTCTCATTTGATGGAAGCCACTTCTACCTGCAGCACCAGGATTCATATGCAACAAATTGAGTGTTTTATCAAACTGAACTTTCAAAATATGTGAGTGACCACAAATAAAAAGATTTGGGGCATTACTTTTTAGTTCTTCACGTATAGCTGGATTATATTTTCCAGGATAACCACCAATGTGTGTAATCCAAACATCAACTCCTTCACACATAAAACGATTATTAAGAGGAAACTCTAACCTTGCTCCTCCTCCATCAATATTGCCAAAAACTGCCCGTAATGGCTTTATTTTTTTAATAGAATCGCTAACATTCAAATCGCCAATATCACCAGCGTGCCAAACTTCATCAGCCCAAGAAACATGTTTTAAAATTGCCTCATCTATATGTCCATGAGTATCTGATAAAAGAAGGATTTTTTTCAAAGTTTTACTTTTTTTTCAAAGATATAAAATTGCTAAATTTGAAGACTATGAAAAATGTATATCTTGATAACGCATCAACAACAGCTTTAAGACCTGAAGTAATAACAGAAATGACTAAAGTTTTGATAGAAAACTTTGGTAATCCCTCATCATCACACGCCTTTGGCAGAAGCTCAAAAAATCTAATCGAATTATCCAGAAAAAGTATTGCCAAGCAACTTAATTGCAACGCACAAGAAATCATTTTTACGTCTTGTGGTACTGAGGCAAATAACTTTATAATCCTTTCATGTATTAGAGATTTAAAAGTTACCAGAATTATTACCAGTAAAATTGAGCACCATGCTGTTTTACATACTATAGAAGTTTTCCAAAAACAGTTTGATATTGAAGTTGATTATGTAAACATTTTAGAAGACGGAAACATTAATTACAATGACTTGGAAGAACTTTTATTAGAAGACAAAAAAACTTTAGTAAGTTTAATGCATGTGAACAATGAAATAGGTACTGTTTTAAACTTAGAAAAAGTCGTGTCGCTTTGCAAAAAAAATAATGCCTATTTTCATACAGATACAGTTCAGTCTATCGGGAAAACAAAAATTAATTTGACAGAATTACCTATTGACTTTTTAGTAGCCAGTGCACATAAATTTCATGGACCTAAAGGAATTGGGTTTGCATTTATTAGAAAACAAAGTGGTGGAAAATTTGGCATGTAGATTATCAAATTGTTTTACACCCCCTTTTATTAGGTGGTGAACAAGAGAAAGGCCTAAGAGCTGGAACAGAGAGTGTTCATAACATTGTAGGAATGTCAAAAGCTCTGGAAATTTCTTTTGAAAAACTAGAACAAGAAAAAATACAAGTTTCAGAATTAAAAAAATATTTAATTGAACAGCTTTATTTAAATTTTCCTGAAATTTCATTTGCAGGAAATCCTGAAGATACGTTTTACAATGTGATAAATGTGATTTTACCTTTTGATGAAAACAAAACCAGTATGCTACTTTTCCAATTAGACATGAATGGTATTGCTGTTTCAAGAGGTAGTGCTTGTCAATCAGGGAGTGTGAAACCGTCACATGTGTTAGAGGCTTTTTTACCAACAGAATTACTTCGAAAGCCAAATATTAGAGTTTCATTTTCACATTACAATACTAAAGATGATATCGATTATTTAATTGACATTCTTAAAAAAATATAGATGAAATTTATTATTTCTTTCATATTCTTTCCTTTGATTCTTTTTTCTCAGAATTTTGATATCCAAGGACATCGTGGTTGTCGTGGATTATTACCTGAAAATTCGATTGAAGCAATGAAAAGAGCTATTGATCTTGGCGTTACTACACTCGAAATGGATGTAGTAATTTCAAAAGATAAACAAGTTTTTCTATCACATGAACCTTTTTTATCCAGTGAAATTTGCTTGGATAAAAACAAGAATGAAATTACTGAAGCTAATGAACGTTCATATAATTTATACCAAATGAATTATGATGAAATCAAAACATGTGATTGTGGTAGTAAAATACATCCAAGATTTTTAGACCAACAAAAGTTAGAAACTTACAAACCTTTATTGAGTGACGTAATTTATTTTGTAGAAGAATACATTAGCAAATTACAAAAAGGAGATTTAGGAAAGAAAATATACTACAATATTGAAACTAAATCGGATCCAAAAGGAGATGGTATTTATCACCCTGAACCAAAAGAATTTGTCGATTTACTAATAAGTGTTCTAAAAAACACAACTATATCTGATAGAGTTTACATACAATCGTTTGATGTGAGAACGTTACAATATTTGCATCAAAAATACCCTAAATACAAAACTGTTTTGTTAGTCGAAAACGAAATGTCTATCAAGGAGAATTTAAAAACCCTTGGTTTCAAACCAAATGTTTACAGTCCTGAATTTATTTTATTAGACGAAAAAAAAGTTAAACTCCTTCACAAAAAAGGAATTAAAGTAATTCCGTGGACAGTAAATAAAACTGAAGATATGCAAAAAGTTATTAGTTATGGAGTTGATGGTTTAATTACTGATTATCCTAATCGATATTTTGAATTAAAAAAATAAAAAAAAACGCCTCAATAGAGGCGTTTTCATTTCTACTTATTTTTCTTTTTTGTCCTTATTGGCGTCCATTAATTCCATTAGCTTCATACCTAATAAACCACTGATACCTCCATCAGCTCCATTAGCACCTGAAATTAACACTTCTGGAATAACCTTGATATTTCCTTTACCAATTTCTTCGGTAATTTTATAACGAGTAAAGTTATCACCTCCCATTGCAGATACTTGCAACTGATATGATTCTGCAGTTGATTTACCAATAGCCATAATCTTCTCTGCTTCAGCTAAACCGGTTTTTGAAATTTTTTCAGCTTCAGCACTTGCATTTAAACGAGTTGCTTCAGCTTGTGCTCCTGCCCTTGCTTTTGTTGCTTCTGCCTCAGCCTGTGCTCTCATTTTAGTTGCTTCTGCTTCAGCATTTACGTTCAATTTCAAACTAGTTGCATCACCTTCCGCTTTTTTAACCGTAGCATCAGCGGTACGTTGTGCAATTTCAACACTTTGAGATGCACGTACAATTTCCTTTTGCATATCAGCAATAGCAGTTTCCTTTTCCATACCCTGACGTTGCTCTTGCGCTAATTTTTGCGTTTGATACGTTTTTTGCTCTTCTTCAGCAATTTTTCTATCAGTCAAGGTTTTCATTAATGAATCTGGTGGAACAATGTCTCCAATTAAAGTATCAACTGCATTCACATTGTATTCATCTAAAACTACTTTGATGTGGTTTTTTGCCGATTCCTGACGTTCTTTACGAGTACTTAAGAACGAAATCACATCACTTTCTTGTGCAGAGTTACGGAAATAGTTACCAATTGTTGGTTCCAAAACTTGAGAAACAAGATTTGTCATACTACCAAAACGTGCAATCACTTTAGGTGCTTCATTAGCAGGTACGTGAATAATTTGAGACACATCTAAATTGAAAGGGAATCCGTCTTGCGAACGAACAGTGATTGTAGACAAATTATGATCTAAATTATGTGCTTCGCTGCGTGCATCTGCCCAGTTTAATACCAAGTTTGTTGTAGGTACTGCCTCTAATTTGGTAGTGTATTTATTCAGAGCATATTTACCTGGTCCAAGCGGTTCCATCCAAACACCACGTTGTCCTTTTGACACAATATTACCGTGTTTGAAATGTTCTCCAGTCACATCTTGTCCATCTTCTCCTATGTATGATATTACAACTCCAACATACCCAATAGGTACATCTGTCATTGGGTTTTGTTCAATTTGTATTGCCCAAGTATTAATATAATATGATCCTGCCAACATAACTTGAGGTTGTAAACCTCTATTTCCTCCATTGCTTAAAAAAGTATCAAAATCTTGGAAATTATTATGTCCTTCTGTAAACTTACCGGCAATTTGACCTTGTGGAATTGGCTCACCATCTAAAGCTGTTACAACTCCAATCATATTTTCAAAAATTTTAACCTGATCAGCTATAACAATTTCGAATAAGAAAGTATTAATACGATAAGAACCCGTCGTTATAAAAGCTGTTTGACGACCTTTTTGCCCTCCATTATTTAAAAAAGCTGTCGCATCCTGATAATTATCACAATCTACTTTTCTAGCTAAAATTCTACCTGTTGGTATTTCTTTGCCATCTTTACTTAATACCAAACCAATTTTACCTTCAGGAATAATTGTAAAAGGAGTCATATCAACAGAATACTGCCAAATCCACATACCCCAATATAGACCCGGAGCAAG
>CAMLKV010000090.1 GCA_946480635.1 uncultured Flavobacterium sp. | reverse complement strand
ATTTAATTCCTTGCATGAATCAGCTATTGTTCTATTCTCAAAATATTTGGTTACAAACTCAATTGAATCACCATCAAAATGGACTGAACCCATTGTTTTATTACGCTGAGTAATCATACTTTGAATATTGTAGGGCTGATCTTCAAGGAAAAGTTCCATGATTGATTTTCCAAGATATTGAGGATTTTCAATAGGCTTTGCAGCTAATTCGTTCGTTTCTTTAGTTGGTTTTACTTCAGGTAAGGTTTTATGCTGATAGTTTATGTCCAGTTTTTCAAGTGAGTGACTATTGATCATTCGGCTCACTTTGTAGTTTTTATGAATATCAAAAGCCTTTTCCAGGACAGGAGCTAAACTTTCTGCTTTATAACATTTTCTGTAATCAATGCTATATCTCTCAAAACCAATTTTTTCTTGTATAAATTCACCAGAAACTATTAGAGGTTCTTCAAATTGCATGTAGGTTTCGTTTTCTAATCCAATTCCCCAATAATATTTTTTTGTCTGATTGTCTTTCATTTATACTAGTTTTCTTTTATGTTTATTTGAGTTTTAATTTTATTTTTTTCTTTAGAAATATAAATTCTATGATTTAAAATTATAGCCGGAAAGTCTTATAATGAGTAGTAAAAGTTACTACCATTAGAAAAAAAAATCAGTTTGCTTTTAAAAATATAGGAATTTATTTTTTAGAAATTTTGTACTTGTATCAACTGAAAGATTGACAAAAAAGTAAAACTTTATAAGTAGGTTATAAAATTAAGATGTGATAAATCACTTTTATATCAATAATTTAAGTAGAAGGATAGCGAAATTGTAACTTTTACTATTCAAGTTTTTCTAAGTTGCAAAAGTAGTTTATTATTATCGTATTTCCAAGTGGTTAATGCATTGATAATCAATATTTTTTAATGTGTGTAAAAAAAGGCTTAATTGTGTTTTATTCATGGTAATAAAATACATAAGAAGAATATAATTCATCATTCCACCAATCCTTTCGAACTTCTGAAAAGTAATTGTAATTCTCTTTACCAGCTTGTGATTGCAGCGGATACACTACTATACCATTTTCTCGATAAGCTTTATGTAGATCAGTTTCAGGAACAACAGGAACAATATGTCCTGAAAGTCCTTTTTCTTTTCTTTTGGCACAAATTATTCCAACTCCACCTTCGGTATTTACTTTATTCTGAATTTCATCTGCAGTAAACATTCTTTTCCACCCAAAACTGGCACCCCATTCTAAAAACCAATCGTGTATCGCACTGGAGTAAATACGATCAACAGTTTGCTCAAAAACAGGCTCTACTTTTTGTCCTTCTAATACTTTTTTAAGAGATTCATCTGTCCACCAAACTGTTGGAAGATATACTTTACTGAAATAGCAATAATCATAAGAGTACACATTACAATAGGTATCTTCAACTGTTCGTTGATATCTAAGATTGTTTTCTACATCTAGTTTATCAATAAGTAGGGCAATACTTTCCTTTTTGGTTGCTAAATTCATTAAATTTCTAAATGGAATACTTGAATCTGCGAGAGGTTTTTCTTTCATTTCCATAGAATTTAACTGAGATTTTGGATCTGGTAATAAATCAGCTTTCTTTATTAGGTTATTAGGTATTGGATTATCATTCAGAAGTGACGATACTACTGATACAGTATGTTTTTCCATCTTGACTACTTAAAATTAATTCGTTTGGGGCTACAGATTATGCTTTTTTACAGAACAAATTTTGTCAGCAAAAAAGTAAATATAAGGATTTTAAATTTTTCAAAGAGTTTAGGTGAAAAACAAAATAACAAAACTAATTTAGTTTTTATGTTTGCAATACAGTCTTTTTTTTATAGTTGTTTTTTAAGTAAATTTCCAGAAAACTAAATCAATGAAATTTTATTTTCCATTCCTGTTTGTATTTTTTTTTCAATTAGTTAAAGGGCAAGAAGTTACTGATACAACTTTCGTTAATCTAAAAAAATATAGCACAGACTTTGTTTTTGATATGAAGTATGCAACCGATGACAATTTTTTAAAAACAAAGGTTTATGAATGTGACGAGTGCTACTTAAGACTAAAAACTGTAAAAGCATTAATCAAGGCAAATGAGCGCTTTTTGAAAAAAGGCTATAAAATAAAATTATTTGACTGTTATCGTCCTTTGGATGTTCAAGAAAAAATGTGGGCAATCGTTTCAGATCCAATTTATGTTGCAAATCCCAAGAGAGGTTCAATTCACAATAGAGGAGGGGCAGTAGATATTACTTTAGTTGATATAGATGGAAAGGAATTAGAAATGGGAACAAAATTTGATTATTTTGGACCAGAATCATCTCATTTATTTAAAAACTTATCTTCTGAAATAATAAAGAATAGAAAGATGCTAAAAAAAATAATGACTAAACACGGCTTTGAATCTTTTGATTCAGAATGGTGGCATTATAATTTAAAAGATGCAAAAAAAGACAAGCTTTCAAATTTTAATTGGAAATGTGATTAATTATTATAACTTTTTACTTAATTCTGTATAATCTTTTGTGATTAATTATTTTAAATCTATTCGATACAATGAAAATAATCAATAAAAAATGAAGACGGCTTTGTTTTAGATTCGACTTTTTCTGAAACCAACTCTTTTTGAAGAAAGTATTCTTTTTCTTCATTGGCAAATCTAATTTTCATCAACATTATTGGTGAATTTTTTAAATCTTCAAAATCATTTTTTACAAATAAAAAGTTTGCATCCAATATTCTGTTATTTTCCTTATCAACAGAATTATAAATTAAATTATCACATTTACTTTCATTGGCAATTAAAGTGTAAATTTTTCCACTATTTAATTGTAAATAAATTCTTGACTTTTCATCAATACATTTAGGGGTAATAAAATCTTTGTTTTTTTGTATAATTTGAAGTTTTAAAATAGGAGTTCCATTATCTACAGCCAAAGTAAAAAATACTAATTCTTTTGAGTTACCAAATACCTTTTCATAAACTAAATTAGTTTTAGTCTCTTTATAATTTCCTAATGAGTCATTAATGTTTACATCATATTCACATTTTTTTTGAGAAAAAGCAACTGATTGAATTAGTAAAATTATTGTAATAATGTAGAAACGCATTTTTTTAAATTTTGTCGCAAATTAAAACAATTTTGCGATTAGTTTTATCTGTTGTGAAAAAAGAATACAATTCTCCACCATCTTTTATTTTCCATTTTTTTCGAAGTTCATCTACACTTTCTGGAAAATTTCTTGTGGTAATATTAGCCTTTGAATTTATCAAAAACTCCTTCATATTGGTCTTATTGTACTCTAATATTTGAGTAATTTTAAAACTTCTTCCAGGAAATTCAATTAGTTCTTGTGATGTATATAAATGAGAATGTTGGTGTAATTTAGATAATTTATAGTTAATAGCTATGTTATTGAAGCCTCCAGATTTTAGAATTGCACTATTAGGCTCGTAAAGATACTTTTTGGGTTCTGAATATGTAGGAAGATTATCATTAGTGACTAAATCAAATTCAAATTTCTCTTCCTTATCTTTTAAAATATTTATTGTTTTAATTTTTTGACTTCCTTGAAAGTCTTTTTTTAATACCCACAAAAGCTCTTTCACTTCATTATTGATGGCAACAACATGAATTTCTGAAACGTTTTTTAATTCTGATAAACCAGCGGATATGTCAAGTAAAGGAGCAGTTTTAATTAAAATATTGTCTGAAAAAGTAAAATATAAATCTAAATTTTCGGGTACGTTTGGTAAGCAATCTTTAAGCATAAAAACCTTTCCTTTAGCATCATTTCTTCTTGATGGATCAACATAAATCCAATCAAATTTTAAATTTAGCTTTTTAAGCGTTTCTAAACTATCACCATAATGACACTCAATGTTTTTAACAGAAAGAGATAAGAGATTGTTTTTGACAATATCATGCAATTCTTGTTTTAATTCACAGTGAATCACTTTTGAAAAAGCTTTGGAAAAATAATAATCATCAATCCCAAATCCACCCGTTAAATCTATTATTGATTCTCCAGAGGCTAATCTTGTTTTATAATTTGCGGTTATCTCTGAAGAAGTTTGTTCAATTGATATTTTGCTTGGATAAAGGATATTGTTAGTGTTAAACCATGTTGGAAGTTTTGTTTTAGCTTTAGCTTTTGAAGCAATCTGGGTTAAAATTTCTGTCCATGAAATTTCAGGAAACGGATTCTTTAATAAAGCAATTTTAGAAAAATTAACTTCTAAAGATTCGTTTATAAATTTTTGTACTTCAGACTTAAGTAAATCTTGATTCAAGGTTATAAATCTTTGGTTAATGATTGTATGATTCTGTTTTCGGGTAAAAATTCTTTTCCTATCACTTTTAAAATGGTGTAAGCAGGAACAGCGATTATCATTCCTAGTATTCCAAATAAAAATCCAAAAATAAGTATTATTAAAAATATTTCAAGAGGATGTGATTTTGTACTATTTGAGAAAATATAAGGTTGACTTATGTTATTATCTATAAATTGAACTACAAAAAATCCAATCATAACATATATGGTTGTTATTAACATTTCATGGGTAAATGTTCCTGTAAAATTTCCTAATAGTGTCAGTATTACAGCTAAAACAGTTCCAATTAATGGCCCTACGTAGGGTATTATATTTAAAAAAGCACATAAAAAAGCAATAATAAATGCGTTTTCTACACCAAAGATTAATAAAACGACTAAGTATAAAACAAAAATTATAAATAGTTGGAGTAAAATTCCTAAGAAATATCTTGAAAGAAGAACATTGATTTGAGAAACTGAATTTAATATTTTTTCTTCGTGCTCATCAGGAAGAATGTATTTAAAAATTCTCAAAAAAATTATTCGTTCTTTCAAAAAGAAAAAAGTAATAAAAAATACAGAAGCCAATCCCATTCCTATATTACTAATTGTGTTAAGTGTATTGTTTAAGAAATCTGAAAGGAAATTAAAATTTAATTTTGAAATTAAATTGTACTCCTTCATTAATTTACTACCATTAAATCCTCTGTTATCTAAAAAGCTTTTTATTTGAATTATCAACTCATTAATTTGAAACTGTAAAGCATTTGAGTCTAAAAGCGATAATTTTTGGCCTTGTGTAGTTATCAAAGGAATAAACATCATTATGAAGCCGAAAATAATTAATCCATAGAAAAATAGAGTAAAAATCACAGCTGTAGTAAGTTTAAATTTTAATCTTCTTCTAAGAAAATCTACAATAGGAGTTCCTATCATGGATAGTATAATAGAAATTAAAATGTATACTATAACAAGTTGTATTTTATAAAGAAAATAAATGACTAGTGAAATAAGTGCAAGTATTAAAACAGCACGAACAATACCATTTGCAATTGTTTTTGAATTCATTTGTGAATGATTTGAAAACGAATATAATAAAAAAACTCGCTACTAAGAGCGAGTTTTATCATATTATATCTACAAAGACTATCTAAAAGAAGCCCTAGCAGCCCCAACTGCAAAAACAGCATTCATTCTAGTTTTTTGACCTACTGAGAACATGTACATTCCTCTGTCATCAGTGTAATCCATATAGTTCATGTACATTTCAAGTGGAGTACCTGAACAAGTTGATCTATGTCCTACAGCTGGAACACCGTAGTTAGCTGTATTGTGAACTGGTGTATCAGATACTAAATCAGATCCACAAGTAGCGTCTCCCCAAATGTGACGTAAGTTTAACCAGTGACCAACTTCATGAGTTGCAGTTCTACCTAAGTTGAATGGATAAGTTGCAGTACCAGTATTACCAGTATATTTAGAATCAATTGCAACACCATCTGTAGCTGCAGCACCTCCTGGGAATTGAGCATATCCTAAAATACCACCGCCAATTGTACATACCCAGTAGTTTAATTTAGTAGTTGGAGAAGTTGCGTCGTAGATTTTTTCATTGCATCATTAGTACCCCAAGATGTTTTTGTCGTTGATTTACGGATAACTTGATCCAATACGAATCTAATATTTGTATTACCACTACGAACAGAAGAATAAGGATTGTTAGCTGTATTGTAATCAGTGTTAGTTGCAGAGAAGTCTCTATTTAAAACATCGATCTGAGATTGTAATTGAGCTAAAGAAATGTTTTCAGCAGAAGTTCTGTATAAAACATTAAACACTACTGGAATTTCCATAACCCCATTTACTAATCTTCCAGATTTGATAGCTTCGTCAGAAATTCTTTCAAATTCAGCCATTCTTGTTGCTAATTCTGGATTTGCTCTTAATTGAGCTTCTAATACTTCTTGAGAAGCACATCCTCTGTGTGCTGATGCATTTGAAGTTGTTGAAGAATCATTTGAAACTGCTTCATTGTCATTTTGACAAGAGAACATTAATAAAGCTGCAGAAGCAGTCAATAATAATTTTTTCATAGTTTTTTGGTTTGGTTAATAATTTGGTTTTTTAATTAATTGCGACGCAATACTAAATATTTTAAGTTTATTTAACAAAAAAATAAAGTAATTATTATTTTAATGTTCATTTTTTTTGATTTATAAAAATTGTTAATAACTTTAAAAAAGTAATAAATATAAGCCTTTAGGCTGCGTATATTGTTAATAACTTTTGTAGGATTTTTTCTTTTAATTTTTATTCTTTTAAAATCTAAATCTTTGATAATGAAAAAACTCGCCCAATGAGCGAGTTTTTATTTAATGAAATATTTTATATTATGGCTGAGCGAAAGAAAATCTAGCTCCTCCAGAAACAAAAATTGCATCCATTCTTGCTTTTTGTCCTGTTGAAAACATATACATTCCTCTGTCGTCTGTGTAGTCCATATAGTTCATAGTCATTTCAACAGGAGTCCCTGCACAAGTGCTATAGTGTGGGTAAGTTGGTACACCATAATTTGCAGTATTATGAACTGGAGTGTCTGAAACTAAATCAGATCCACAAGTTGCATCGCCCCAAATGTGACGTAAGTTCATCCAGTGACCAACTTCGTGAGTAGCAGTTCGTCCTAAATTATAAGGATAGCTAGAACCTGAATCGCTTGTTACACCAAAATATTTAGAATCAATAACTACTCCATCTGTTGCAGATGAACCTCCTGGAAATTGCGCATATCCTAAGATTCCACCACCTATAGTTGCAACCCATAAGTTTAATTTAGTAGTTGGCGATGTTGGATCAATTCCTCCTTGCTTTGTTTTTTTACAAGCATCTCTTGTTCCCCAAGAAGATTTAGTAGTAGATTTTCTAATCACTTGATCTAATACAAACGAAATTCCAACATTTGCTTTTACTCCTGAAAATAAAGCTGGTACTTGGTTATAATCTGAGTTTTGAGCATTAAAATCTTTATTTAGTACATCAATTTGAGACTGAATTTGAGCTAAAGAAATATTTTCAGCTGTTGTTCTATACAATACATTAACAACAACAGGTATTTCAATTTTCCCATTAACTAGTCTACCGGCAGAAATCGCACTTTGAGTTTGAGCTTCAATATCAGCCATTTTTTGAGCTAATGCAGGATTTTCTCTTAGTTGAGCTTCAAAAACTTCTTGAGTAGCACAACCTCTGTGAGCTGAAGCTGCAGTAGTTGTAGATTGATCTTCGTTAATGACATCATTGTCTTTTTGACAAGAAAACATTAATAATGCTGCCGAAGCACTTAACAATAATTTTTTCATAATTAGTGTGGTTTAATTAATAAATTATTAATTTTTTTATTAAATAGTTAAGCAATAATATAATTTTTTTTTAAACAAAACAATTTTTTACTTTCTTTAAATGTTACTTTTTTATTGTGTAAAAAATGTTAAATTTTTGATTTTATAAAAAAAAGCTAATAAAATCTGTCTTTCTAAAAATCTTATTTGTTTAAAATTCGTCATTAATAATAAGTGAAGAAGTAGGTGGTAAACAGAAAAGTTTAAAGGAGTATTTTTTTTTGATTTATAGTTATCTATGTAGTATGATTAGTTTTTAATTACTAAAAACATAATTAATAATGTTTGCACCCATTTTTAATGCTTTTTCTCTAACTTCTTTTGGATCATTGTGTACTTCGTAATCTTCCCATCCATCACCAAGGTCGCATTCAAAAGTATAAAGTAATACTAATTTATTATTAATAAATATT
>CAMLKV010000089.1 GCA_946480635.1 uncultured Flavobacterium sp. | reverse complement strand
CTTACGCTATTTTTGGGTGATTTTATTTTTCCACTTATAATTTCTCCACGTAATTCAGGTAATATTAATTCGGTGCCAATACTTTTTAAAGTACTTTTATTATCGCGATTTTTTAAATATTCAAATGATGTGATATTTTTTCCAAAAGTTAGACTATCTTTTTTTCTTATTGACAAAGAGGTATTTGATAAATTAAGTATATCTGATTTTATTTTTAAAGAGATTTTTTCCCTTTTAGAGTATTCGGTTTTATCTGTTGTTAAATTTACATTTGTAAATGAAACTTCGTTCTTAAAACTATTTTCTGTATTTGTTAAACTTTTAGTTGTGGTCAAACCACTTTCTTTTTTATTTGGCTTAGTTTTTTCGAATGAATTTATGATATAAATCGTTGTTTCAAAATGATCGTTCAAATTGGTACCATTTAACATCCAACTTGTGTATCCAACAAGTTTATAGCTTCCCGTTTCTAAATTTGAAGGGATGAAAAACTCACCATTAGAAATACCAGATTCTAAAAATAATTTTTGTTTAGATATTGATTTGTTATTCTTATCAAATAACTCAACATACGAAACTTTAGAAACAAGAGATGGGGTGTTACTTTTTTTATTTAAACAATATAGCTTGTAATAAAGAGTCTCTCCAGTTATAAGCACATTGGTATTACAATTGATGTAAATTTTCTCATTAATTAAATTATCAAAACTCTTCATTTCTTGTGTGGAAATACTGTTTTGAGCAATAATTTTTTCTTGATTTGAAAAAAGAAAAACAAATAATAATAAGGTTTTTAATCTATCCAAAATGTAGGTTTTATGTTTGATGAATAAGTTGTGCAATCGCCACAGGCTGGTTCAACCATTGTGAAAATTGGGTATGAGCTATCATAATAGAGCATTTTTTTGAGTCTAATAATTGATCTAAGCGTCGTTCCTTGCCCGCCGTTTCCACAAGGAAATTGTGCATTTGGTCTTGGGTCTGGTGTTCCAAAATCTTCACTGTCAAAATCTTTTCCAACGCAATTGTAAGGATTTGTAGGCGGGGATAAATTAGGGAATATGTCTTCAAAATTAAAAAATATTCTTTGTTTAGATACTGAAGAAACATCAAAAAGACCAACAACAATTTCATCACTGTTGTCTGTAGATTTAATGTTACCTACAATAAGACCTGGTTGAAGTTGAGATAAAACACTACTGTCATCAGAAGTTATTTTTTTTAATCTACTGTAATAAGTATAAGTTTCTAAAGACACAACATATTGTTTGGCAAGGATTGTGTAGCGTTCTCCTATTTTATAATCTGTTGTTTCAATAAATCTTATTGGGAAGTTTGTGACACGATCCTCTAATAGATTATTTGTGTTAGTTAATAGAATAGTATTAGAGTGTTTTGTATCATAACAAATTCTTCCGTCGTGCTGTTTTGTGATAAACCCAATAGTTTCAAATCCAGGTGATCCGTTACCAGGACAGATCATAGGTTGATTTAAAAGAATAGTTTCAAATGGACTCCATTTAGGAGTAACTATTTTTGATGTTTCTTCAAATTCAAACCTATAGTAAAGTGATTTTTTTAATGGATCAAAACTATTTATTTGTATTTCAACACCAAGGTTACCTTTGTCGTTGGTTTTTGCAACTGGAATTAGGCTTTGCATTTCATTTATGTTTGGCAAAGTTTGTTCAGTAGATGTATATGTTTTACCTCCTTCGGTTATTATATGTAACTTATATCTTGTGTCAGGAACAGCTTGAATTTCATTTCTAGAAATATAGCTGTTTTGATTTGGTTCAAATTCAAAAATATTTCCATTATTATCAGAAATATAAACCACAGCATTTTTTTCGTACTCAGGATTATTGTTTTCCAGCGATGTTGTTCGGCTTAACTTAATCTCATGCTTTTTTAATTCATTAGTAAAAGTAGCTTCTACCACTAAGCTATTTTGCCTTTCTATTGATTGCAATGCATATGGCTCAGTACAACTCGTTATAACGAGAAGCAACAACAGAAATGAGAATGTTCTAGGTATTGTTATTCTTTTCATAATTAATCAATCCAAAAATTAGGTCTTATATTAGATGAAAAAGTTGTGCAGTCACCACAAATGGGTTTAACCATTCTGAAAATTAAATAATCTCCGTCCCAAAAGTTTTCATAGTAAATGAGTTCACCTGTTCGAACTCTTCTTCTTAATAATAAAGCTTGAGGTGTTGTGCCTGAATTTCCAGGTTGTGGGTCATAATCATAAGCTCTGTAATCTACAAAGGCGCAAGTATCAAAATAATCAGGAACAGTTAACTCTTCTGGAAAAATGTCAAAATAATTAAAAAATATTCTTTTTGATGCTACTGATGACACTTCGAAAAATCCTATTGTTTTTATTTTTGGGTCACTTGTAGATGTGATGTTTCCAACCACAAATCCAGGTTGAGTAGGTGATAAAACATTTCCAGCTTCTGTAATTTTTTTTAGAGTGTTGTGGTATGTAAAAGATTCAAGATTTTGAGTATACATGTTTACTTTAATACTATATCTTTCAGCGATAGTATAATCTTTATAGCCTATAAAACGTAATGGAAAATTGCTTATACGATCTTCTGCTAATTGATTTGTGTTGTTCAGAAAAATTTTATCTGATTTTTTAGTTGTAAAACATGTTTTTGCTTCTTCAGTTCTTTGTTCTAAAACAATTAATGCATCTCCAGGCAATCCCTGAGGTACCGGTTCTACAAGTGTTATTTTAAGTTTCTTCATAAGTATATCTATAAAAGCGCGATGTATTTGTTGGGTCTGAATGGCTGACCATAATTTCTACTCCTTTTGTGCCATCTTTTGTTACTATTCTGGTGTCTACACTTTCAATTGTATTTTCTTTTGTTAGTTTTTGTTTGTTTGAAGTATACGAAATACCATTAGAAGTATTAATAAATAATTGATAATCTACATTAGATGTTGCAGCAAAAGGCTGTTTAGAGAGGTATTTATTATTATGTTCTTCAAATTCATAAAAATTCCCCAAATCATCAGTTATATATACAATTGCATTTTTTTCAAAAATTCGGGTTGTATCTTCAAGTTTTTGTGTTTTAGAAAGAACTATTTCTTGTTTTTTGTATTCATTTGTAATTGTTGCTTCAACCACTAAAACATCTTCATAAGCATTAGTTTGCAAAGTATAAGGGTCTGTACAATTTGTTAAAATTGACAGAAGCAAAAAGACAAAAAGAACAATTTTAAATAATTTTTTCATAATTAGAATTTAAAATTATAAGTAATTGTAGGTACAGGTATAGCAAAAATTGATGTTTTATACGCTTTTACTTGTCCTTTTTCAGTAATAAAATATACAGAGTAAGGGTTGTTTCTTCCTAAGACGTTATAGATTGAAACATTCCAAAAACTATGGGCTAATTTTTTAATTTTATGATTCCCTTCAATATTTACACCTATGTCTAATCGGTAGTAGTCAGGAATTCTAAATTTATTTCTATCACTATATAAAGTATACTCAGCATTATTGAAAACATATTTTCCAATGGGGTAGGTGATGGGTCTACCTGTTTGGTAAATAAAGTTTGCAGAAAAACTATATCTTTTGGTTAGTTTATAATTTAGTACAGAGCTAAAATCATGAGGTTTGTCAAAATTTGTTGGGAAATATTCACCGTTGTTAACTTTCTCTTCATTAAATTGACTATCTAATTTAAGAAAACTTCTTGAATATGTATAGCCAATCCAACCATTAAGTCTTCCTTCAGATTTTTTTATTAAAAATTCGACACCATAGCTTTTCCCTTCTCCCTGTAATAATTCTGTTTCTAAATGTTCGTTCATTAATAAAGTAGCACCAACCTTATAGTCTAAAATATTGCTTGATTTTTTATAATATCCTTCAACACTCAATTCAAGATCTTCAAAATCTATATTTTTAAATAAGCCTAATGATATTTGGCTTCCTTTTTGAGGTTTTACATTAAAATCTGATAATTTCCAAGTGTCAGTTGGTGATTGAGTTGTGTTGCTAGATAATAAATGTATATATTGATAAGTTTGATCATACCCAGCTTTGATTGAAAAATCATCAGTAATAAGATATCGTATAGCTAATCTTGGCTCAAAACCACCATATGTTTTAAAGAATTCATTGTTTTTAAATTCTTTTTCACCCGTTACGGTTGCGTCGTTTAGAGGCAAGTTTTCTTGATACATGCGTTGAGTAGATGGTCCCATTGCGTTAAATAGAGAATATCTTAATCCAAAATCAAACAATAATTTTTTGCTTAATTTGTAATTGTCTGAAATAAATCCAGCAAGTTCTAAACCTCTTTCTTCTTGTATTTCTTTAGGAATTATAATTGACCCATTTTTTGGAGAAATTTCACCTGGGTTTATTTTATAAAGCTTAGAAGATATACCATATGTGAATTTATGCTTATCATTAAATTGATAAGTCATTTTTAAGAATGCTTGTGTTTCGTTTATCTTGTAACCAAAGTTGAATGCGTTAATATTGTTGGAATCGTAATCAATATTGAATTTATATTCACTGCTTGTGAAATTTAATTCCCCTTTGTTTTTTTCGTTAAAAACATGTTTCCACTTTAATGATGCTACTCTATTGCTGTATTTGTAAAGTGAATCTGAAGTTATTGAATAGGAATCTTTACTGTAGTAAACGGTTGTTTCTAAGTCATTATTCTTGTTAATCTTGTGGTTATATTTCAAAATACCGTCATAAAAGTTTGCGTCACTATTTTTAAGACGTTCATCTTTAAGAGTTTTTAGAATCCAACCAGAATATGTTGCTCTTGCCCCTACTAATAAGCCTGATTTTTCTTTAACTATAGGGGTTGAAACAGTTAAGTTACTAGTAACGGGGCCAATTCCACCTTCGCCACTAAATTTTTTCATATTTCCGTTTTTTGAAATAATATCAAATACTGAAGACAATCTTCCGCCATATTCAGAAGGAATGCTGCCTTTGTAAATGTCGACTTTACTTGTTGCATATGGATTTATTGCTGAAAAGAAACCAAAAAAGTGTGCAGGATTGTAAACAGTCGCATTGTCTAAAAGTATCAAGTTTTGATCTTCTTTACCACCTCTAACATTAAAACCTGCAGATCCTTCACCAGCCGTTTTTATTCCTGGAATGGTCAATGCAACTTTTAGAACATCTCTTTCTCCTAGTACTAATGGTATATTTTTAATTCCCTCAGCTTCTATTGTTGTAACGCCAGTTATAGCACTTCTTGTATTTTGTTTTCTTTTACCTTTTACAACAACCTCGCTTAACTGATTTATTTTTTCATTAATTTGAATGTCTAGTTTTCCATCACTATACATCATAATGCTTCTTGTTGATTTTTTATAACCTAGTCCTTCAGTTTCAATTGCAATTAGTCCTGAAGGTACTTTTATAGAAAATTGACCATTAGAGTCTGTGATGGTTGTTATGTTTAAGTTTTTAACCTTTATTAGGATATCAGAAACTGGCGTGTTCGATTTATTGTTTTTTACCGTACCAGTAAGAGTTAGAGTCTCATCGGAATTTTTCTCTTTTTCTTTACCAATTAATGTAATGTTGCCCTCCGAATTACCTTTTATATTTTCAGAATTAAATTGTTGATGAAAAACAGGTGTAGGGTTAGAATTCTTATTTTCTTGATTATCATAGCTAAAAAAATTATCTGGAAGTTTAGAATGAATAAACCTGTTTTGAGTTAGAATTATATTGTTATTAGTTACATAGAAATTTATATTTGAATTTTCAAAGACCTTTTCAAGAATCTCTTCTATTGATTTGTTGGAAAACTTCTCCGACAAGTATATATTGTTTTCTAGCCAATTTTCTTCAAAAAAGAATTTATAACTAGTTTCTTTTTCAAGTTTTTCTATAATCGATTTTGTATTTAAATTAGAATACTCAAATGAAGCTATTTTGTTTTTATCTTGAGAAAAAAGAAATTGAGTAAAAAAGAATAATAAAATAAAAGGGGTTATTTTTCTCATTATTTTGATTGTAATAGATTATTTATGTATTCAACTAATGATGTTAAAATTTTAGATTGATTGTCCTTTTCTGAAAGTTTATTCATTTCAAAGAAATCTTCAATTTTTTGCTTTAGATCTGGGTAAAGAGATATTAAATCCCTTTTATTTGTAATCTTGTAAAAAACTTTATCTTTTTCTATATAATATTCGTTATAAGTGAAGTATTCAATAAACCGGCCTTTATCTTTTAAAATATCTTTTGATTCTTTTTTATGTTTTATATAGAAAACAATTTTGTTGGTTTTTAATTTTTCTTCAAAAAAGCCATCAGAAATGGATTTATTATTTTTGAGATATACGAATTTTGAATTTTGAATTTTGAACGAGTCAATGTAGTTTTTGATGAGCTCTATAGTAGTTAGATTATTGTCTTGATCAGGTAAAAATATGACTAAGTCTTTTGTTAAATCATATTTTAGAAGAACATTGCCATACTCTTGATTTTCATAGACTACACTTCCTTTTAAAAATTCATTTTTACCGAAGTATCTATGGTTTTTAGCATCAATTGTTCTGTCTTGATTGGTATGAATGGGGCCATTAAAAATTTCTGTGACTTTTATTTTAGAATCATGCCAATTGTACAATTTTTCTAAGCTACTTTCTTGGGTTTGTGAATTAACTGTAAATGAGAACGTTGCAATTGAAAAAAACGCAAGTATTTTTCTTTTTTGTAGAATATTATGCATGATTTGGGTTGTTTTGCTGTAAAAAGATCATAAATATACAAAAATACTTACATGAGCTATAAAAAAACAAAAAAACCTCTAAGAATTTTCTTAGAGGTTCAACCTATTGAATTAATTTGAATTAATTAACCTTGAGGATTTTCTTTTTTATCTTCTTTCTTCTCTTCACGTGGTGGACGAGGAAGAAGTTGTTTTCTTGAAACTTTTTCTTTACGAGTTTTAGGGTCAACTCCTAAGTACTTAACCATAAATACATCGCCCATATTAACCACATCAGAAGGCTTTTCAGTACGCTCCCAAGCTAATTCAGAAACGTGTAATAATACTTCGTTTCCAGGAGCTTTAGTATACTCAACTACTGCACCAAAATCTAGCATTTTAGTTACTTTCACTTCGTAAGATTCTCCTACTTGTGGTTTGAAGATGATTGAGTCAATTTTAGCTAAAACTGTATCAATGCCTTCTGGACTAGTTCCTAAAATTTCTACTACACCTTGTTCGTCAACTTCATTGATAACAATAGTAGTTCCAGTTGCTTTTTGTAATTCTTGAATTACTTTACCTCCAGGGCCAATTAATGCACCAATAAAGTTTCCGGGAATAGTAACAGTAATGATTTTAGGAGCTTTAGGTTTTACAGTAGCATTCGGTTTAGCGATTGTTTCAATAATTTTACCTAAAATATGTAAACGTCCATCACGTGCTTGGTTTAAAGCTTGCTCCATGATATCGTAACGTAAACCATCAATTTTAATATCCATTTGACAGGCAGTGATACCATCAGCAGTTCCGGTTACTTTAAAGTCCATGTCCCCTAAGTGATCTTCATCTCCTAAAATATCTGATAATACAGCGAATTTCTCACCGTCAGTGATTAATCCCATTGCGATACCAGAAACTGGTTTTATCATTTGAACACCAGCATCCATTAATGCTAAAGTTCCAGAACAAACCGTTGCCATTGAAGACGAACCGTTAGATTCTAATACTTCAGAAACTACACGAATTGTATAAGGACAATCGGCAGGAATCATGTTTTTAAGTGCGCGTTGTGCTAAGTTTCCATGTCCTACTTCACGACGAGAAGTTCCTCTTAAAGGTTTTGCTTCACCAGTTGAGAATGGAGGAAAGTTATAATGTAAGTAAAAACGCTCTTCACCTTGTTCAGAAGGTAAATCAATCACGTTTGCTTCTCTCGATGTTCCTAAAGTTACTGTAGCTAAAGCTTGAGTTTCTCCTCTTGTAAAAATTGCAGAACCATGAGCAGATGGTAAATAATCAACTTCTGACCAGATAGGGCGAATTTCAGTTGTTTTACGACCGTCTAAACGAATTCCTTTTTCAAGAACTACATTTCTAACCGCTTCTTTTTGAGTTTTATAAATATATTTAGATACTAATTCACCTAAATCTGGGTTTTCAGCATATTCTTCTTCAGTGAATAAAGCTTTAACTTCTTCTTTGATTTCGGCAAATTT
>CAMLKV010000088.1 GCA_946480635.1 uncultured Flavobacterium sp. | reverse complement strand
CCGCTTCCTAAACCTTTCATTAATTCTGGAATTTTTTTACCTCCAAAAAGTAATAAAACAACAACTAATATTATAATAATTTCAGTAGTTCCTAATCTTCCCATGATAAATTAAATTGTGCTTTTTAAGCTTAAATTATTCAGCAAATATATTAAAGAAATACTCAATGAATCAATTTTTAACGATTTATTATCTCATCACAGCTTCTAGATTACCAAATTAGTATATTTGTAGTGTTAGACAAGATACTATGTCCAAAAAAAGATTAAAAAGAAAAGCCTTTTTTAACGCTATAAAAACCCCACGAAGATTAGTCATTTTAAATGAAGAAACTTTCGAGGAGCAGTTTTCATTAAAACTGAGTATACTTAATGTTTTTGTATTGGGTACAATTGGAGCAATTTTTTTAATATCGGTTACGAGTTATTTAATAGCCTTTACACCATTACGAGAATACATTCCAGGTTATTCATCAACTCAATTAAAAGAAGATGCTCTTTTTTTGGGATTGAAAGCAGATTCTCTGGAATTTCAATTAAAAAAAAATGATGCCTATATAAATTCAGTTAAAAAGGTTTTAACAGGAGATTTAGAGTATGCTAAAGTGAATAAAGATTCTATCTTGGCATCAGATTATGTAGACCCTTCAGAATATGAGATGGAAGCCTCAGAACAAGAGTTGGAGTTAAGAAAACAAGTACAAGCAGCTGCTAAAAAAGAAAGTAAATAATGACAGAATTTTTTGGAAATATTTTTCAGCTTCTTTTATTGTTAGGAAGTATTTATGTAATAACCGGAATGATTACAAAAACATTTCCACCAAAAAAGATTAACGCTTTATATGGTTACAGAACACCATCTTCAATAAAAAGCCAGCAAGCATGGGATTTTGCTCAAAAATATTCTTCAGATAAAATGATTCAAGCGGGATTATTTTTAATTGTAATAAGTTTTCTAAAAATTATAATTGGTAATAATTACGAAGGATTCATTAGTTTGTTTTTTCTTTTTTCGGCTACAATATATTTGTTCTTTACAACCGAAAGAGCATTAAAAAATAAATTCAAATAGAATGTCAATTAAAAGTATTGGAGCAAAATTGTTTGCTTCTATTATCTACAATAAAACCCAAAAATGGGCAACTAATCCGGTTGCTATTCAGCAAAAAGTCTTTCAAGAGTTAATCAATGAAGCTAAGAATACAGTTTTTGGTAAAGATCATAATTTCTCACAAATTAAGTCACATGAAGATTATGTAAAGTGTGTTCCAATAAGAGATTATGAAGATTTACGTCCGTATGTTGACCGAGTAGTAAAAGGCGAATCAGATATTCTCTGGAAAGGAAAACCTTTGTATTTTGCAAAAACTTCTGGAACAACTTCTGGGGCAAAATATATACCGCTTACAAAAGCGTCAATGCCTTATCATATCGAAGCGGCTCGAAATGCTATTTTGAGTTATATTCATGAAACGGGTAATGTCGATTTTGTTGATGGAAAAATGATTTTCTTACAAGGAAGCCCTATTCTTGAAGAAAAAAATGGAGTTAAATTGGGCCGATTATCAGGAATTGTAGCACATTTTGTTCCAAAGTATCTTCAAAAAAACAGAATGCCATCTTGGGAAACCAATTGTATTGAAGATTGGGAAACCAAAGTAGATGCAATAGTTGAAGAAACCATCAACGAAAATATGGCGGTGATTTCTGGAATTCCATCATGGGTACAAATGTATTTTGAAAAGCTTTCGGCGAAAGCCAATAAACCTGTTGGAGAGATCTTTAAAAACTTCAACCTGTTTATTTATGGAGGAGTAAATTATGAACCATACAGAGCAAAATTTGAAAATTTAATTGGAAGAAAAGTAGATTCTATAGAGCTATTTCCAGCGTCTGAAGGATTTTTTGCCTATCAAGATTCCCAAAAAGAAAAAGGGATGTTATTACTTTTAAATTCTGGAATTTTTTATGAATTTATTAAAGCAGATGAGTTTTTTACGGAAAATCCAAAACGCTACACCATTGGTGAAGTAGAGTTAGGTGTTAACTATGTTTTGATTATATCGACAAATGCTGGGCTTTGGGCTTATAACATAGGTGACACAATTCAATTTACCAGCTTAAAACCATATAGAGTAATTGTTTCGGGTAGGATTAAGCATTACATTTCTGCTTTTGGAGAACACGTAATTGGTAAAGAAGTAGAAAGTGCTTTACAAGAAGCGATGGAAGGAACATTGGTGCGAGTAAACGAATTTACAGTAGCACCACAAATTAATCCGACCGTAGGTTTGCCGTATCACGAATGGTTTATCGAATTTGAAAATGAGCCAGATAATTTAGAAGAATTTGCACTAAAACTCGATGTAGCTATGCGTAAACAAAATGTGTATTATGACGATTTGATTGTGGGGCATGTACTTCGAACACTTATTATTACTAAAGTTGAAAAAAATGGATTTCAAGAATATATGAAATCGATTGGGAAATTAGGCGGACAAAATAAACTACCTAGATTATCTAACGATAGAAAAATTGCAGACTTTTTTGTTAAAGAATAAAGAGAAAGAGATGAAGGACAATAGATTTTTAGTATTACTGCTATTATGTGTAACTTCTGTTTTTTCTCAAATAAAAGGGAAAGTTGTAGATGAATTTAATCAACCTGTACCTTATGTAAATATTTGGGTTCAAGGAGAGAATATAGCAACAACTTCAGAAGAAAACGGTGAATTTATCATTCATACAACTCCTGACAAAAGCTTATTATTTTCCTCTTTAGGTTTTGAAAAGAAGCTTGTTTTAGCAAAAGAAGCTTCTTTAGTTAAATTACAGCCAACAGCATACCAACTAAGCGAAATAGCAATAACAAAAAGACGTCGCAATAGACGCCTAGAAATAGGACAAATAGAAAATACCACATTGCAAGCTTTTGACAACGGACCAAGGATTGATGTTAAATTTTTCCCTTATAATAAGTCATATTCAAAGACCAAATATTTAAGTAAAATAGCATTGCTAACAGATTGTAAAATAGATAATGCTTCAGTTAAAATTAGAATCTATAAAGCAGATCAAAATGGGTTCCCAGGGGAAGAACTGCTAGATAAAAATTTAATTATCAATGTAAAAAAAGGGATTCAAACGACTTGGGTTAATATTTCCGAAAACAACATTGAGTTTCCAATCGAAGGAGTTTTTATTGGGGTAGAAAAACTATTGATCGAAAAGAACAGAACTGAAAAAGGGGTTGCTCCAAACGTATTATTCAGCTTTGTTGAAAGAGAGTTTTTGTTCAATTATTCTGGAGGAATTTGGAACAAAAAAATTACTGAAACAATCAAAAATCAAACTTCAAGACCTAAAGTCCCTGAGCCTGCAATAAATCTTATTTTAACAAACTAAAAATAAAATTGTACCTTTGCAGGTTAGAAAAATATAAAAGATGAAAGAAATCAAAAACATTTCGCGCTCAAGAGCGCAAGAGTCTTCGGCTGCTATCGAAAGACTGTACATTACAATGAGACATTTATTTAACAGAGGTTTTTACAAACCTATGGGAGTTTCAGGAGAAACTTTAAGAGAAGCTTTACTAGCACTTCGCCCAGAAATTTATGGCTCAATCGCAGAAGAAAAAGTAGAATTAAACGGATTGTTATATGTAATAGAACGTCTTCCAGTAGGAATCGAAGAATGTCGTTATATCAACTTAACTTCTGATGAAGGCTACTCAAAATCACATTTTCAACCAATTGTTCCTCCAAAACGTCGTAGAAATTGCTACCGTATTGATGACGAACAAATGAATGTAGAAATTACTCGTGGACGTTCAGATATTTATGATATCTTGACACACTTAACGTTCATTTTTATCGAATCACATAAAATTAAAGATAAAGTGTTGATTGATGATGAAGGTTCTGTATCAAGAGATTGGCAAAAATTAGAGCAAGCAGCTCTTCAATCAAAAAAACTGACTTTAATTGAAAGAGAAAAAGCAATTTCTCACGCAGCTAATGTATTAGGAAGAACTTTTGCAGAGGTGAGTGAGATTTATGATGATTTTGCTACTGCAGCGGCACCAGACCGTTTCTTACATATTGTGTATTGGTTAGGAAAAATTGCTATTGAAGAAGTTGTTGATAACAATAAAAGAACAATAACCTTTAGTCCAATCTTAAGAGAGCGTTTAGGACACCATATCTATGGTGATATTTGGGCAACAAACATCAAGAAAACTTTAGCAGACAATGGCTTGTTACAAAGACCAATTCACATTATCAGCGCTAACATGCACAGTGTAATGAATTCAGTATTTGCACCAGCTGTATTAGCTACAAAGTATAAAGGAAAAGGAGAATATCAAATCTATGAAGATCTTTCGGCTTCTGGAAGTAAAGAGTTACGTAAGAAAGTAGAAGATTTTGCTTTACAACACGGAATGATTTCACAACCAGATGAATCAGGAACTAATATTGATGTTCAAATTTTTGATACTGCTAAATTTG
Organism: uncultured Flavobacterium sp.; assembly: GCA_946480635.1. The sequence goes on along the minus strand of CAMLKV010000088.1, from coordinate 3,935 downwards.
ACTGGAAAAAAACAGCATTTCCAAATGCTAAAATCAATGGAGAGTCACCAGTTTTAATAGTAATGGATTATGCTTTTGGTGAGCAAGCTTTCGAAACCATCGACGAGCTTTTAAAACCATACAAAGTTGATAAAAAGAAAACATTCTTAAATGTAGAATCGGTTTCAATTATGGGTAAAGCTGGTATCCTTGAAGGTGGAAAAGGAGATATTATGATTGCAACAGCTCACGTAAATGAGGGTACAGCTGATAATTATCCTTTTGAAAATCAATTAACTGGAGCAATGTTCGAAGGGAATGACATTCCAGTGTATGAAGGACCTATGATTACGGTTCTAGGAACATCATTACAAAACAGAGATTTACTTAAGTTCTTCCATGAATCTACTTGGGAAGCAATAGGACTTGAAATGGAAGGTGCTTATTATCAAAAGGCAATCCAATCGGCTTCTAAAATTAGAAAAAGTATTAATCCAGACGTAAAAGTACGTTACGCTTACTACGCTTCAGATAACCCTTTAGAAACAGGAAGTACATTAGCTTCAGGAGGATTAGGAACAACAGGAGTAAAACCTACATACTTAATCACAATTAAAATATTAGAGCAAATTTTTAACTGCTAATGAATTTTACAGAAACCAATCTTAAAAGTTGTTTTATACTTGAGCCAAAAGTTTTCCATGATGACCGTGGGTATTTCATGGAAAGTTTTAATCAAAATACTTTTAATCAAGGAATTGGTCAAGAGGTTAATTTTGTTCAAGACAACCAATCTTATTCTTCAAAAGGAGTTTTGAGAGGATTACACTACCAATGTGGAGAACATGCACAAGCAAAATTGGTTCGTGTTTTGGAAGGAGAAGTATTAGATGTCGCTGTAGATTTACGCCCAGATTCTGAAACATTTGGACAATCATACTCCATTTTACTTTCTGCAGAAAATAAAAAGCAATTTTTTGTTCCAAGAGGCTTTGCTCATGGTTTTATTGTGCTGAGTGAAAAAGCTACTTTCTTTTATAAATGTGATAACTTTTACAACAAAGAAAGTGAAGGAGGCTTGATTTATAATGATCCAACATTAGCGATTGATTGGGGTATACCAGAGCAGGAATTGATTATTTCTGAAAAAGATAAAGTATTACCAACACTAGAAAATGCTCGAAAAGTATGGTAGTTTTAGTTACAGGAGCTTCAGGTCAATTAGGACAGTCTTTACAATTTATTGCATCTCAATACTCAGAGATGCAATTTATTTTTGCTTCTTCTCAAGATTTAGATATTACAGATGAAGGAAGAGTTTTTTCTTTCTTTGATAAAAATAAAATCAATTTTTGCATCAATGCAGCTGCGTATACTGCCGTTGATAAAGCAGAGGCTGATCAAGAAAAAGCTTATTTGGTAAATGTAACAGGGCCTAAAAATTTAGCAATTGCTTGTCAAAAAAACAACGCTACATTAATTCATATTTCAACTGATTTTGTTTTTGATGGCACTGCTAACACTCCATATTTAGAATCTGATTTAACAAACCCAATTGGCGTTTATGGTCAGACTAAATTAGACGGAGAGAAAGAAGTTGCGTCAAACTGTAGCAAATATTTTATTATAAGAACATCGTGGGTGTATTCTCAATTCGGGAATAATTTCATGAAAACAATGTTGCGTTTATCTCAAGACAGAACAGAATTAAATGTAGTTTCTGACCAAATCGGAACTCCAACAAATGCCGTTGATTTAGCAAAAGCAATTCTAGAAATCTTTTCTAACACTAAACAAGTTGCAAATTATGGTATATATAATTTTAGCAATGAAGGACAATGTTCATGGTATGATTTTGCAAAAGAAATTTTTAAGATCAACAATGTAAATATTGATGTGAATCCAATCCCAACAAAGGCTTACCCTACACCAGCAAAAAGACCTAAGTATAGTGTGCTGGATAAATCAAAAATTAAAAGTACTTTTGGGATAATAATTAAAAATTGGCAAGAAGCTTTAGCACAAACAAAAATATAATGAAGAGAATATTAATTACTGGAGCAGCAGGTTTTTTAGGTTCACATCTTTGTGACCGATTTATAAAAGAAGGTTATCATGTTATAGGAATGGATAACTTAATTACTGGTGACTTAAAAAATATTGAGCACTTGTTTAAACTAGAGCATTTTGAGTTTTATCATCACGATGTTTCTAAGTTTGTGCATGTTCCAGGTGAATTAGATTATATTTTGCATTTCGCCTCTCCAGCATCTCCAATAGATTATTTAAAAATTCCTATTCAGACATTAAAAGTTGGCTCGTTAGGAACACATAATTTATTAGGTTTAGCCAGAGTAAAAAAAGCAAGAATTTTGATAGCTTCAACTTCAGAAGTATATGGAGATCCTTTAATCCATCCTCAAACAGAAGATTACTTTGGAAACGTAAATACAATTGGACCACGTGGTGTTTATGATGAAGCAAAACGTTTTCAGGAGTCAATTACAATGGCTTATCATCGTTTTCATGGTTTAGAAACTCGCATTGTTCGTATTTTTAATACTTATGGACCAAGAATGAGACTTAATGATGGTCGTGTAATTCCAGCTTTTATTGGTCAAGCATTAAGAGGGGAAGATTTAACGATTTTTGGTGATGGTTCTCAAACACGTTCATTTTGTTATGTAGATGATCAGGTTGAGGGTATTTATCGTTTATTATTATCTGACTATGCATACCCTGTAAATATTGGAAATCCTGATGAAATCACAATCAAAGATTTTGCTGAAGAAATAATTAAGTTAACAGGGACAAATCAGAAAATTGTTTACCATCCGCTTCCAGAAAATGATCCTTTACAAAGGCAACCAGATACCACTAAAGCAAAAGAAATATTAGGTTGGGAGGCTAAAGTTTCTCGTAGTGAAGGAATGAAATTGACTTACGAATATTTTAAATCTTTACCTAAAGAAGAACTTCTAAAAGAAGCGCATAAAGATTTCAAAGATTATATTAAATAGCAATGGCAGTAGGTAGGTATTCTAAGTACATAAGACCTATTTCTTATTTGGTTGACTTTCTTTTGATTGTCTGGTTGTTACTTTTTATATTTCCTAATATAACACTTGGGGTAAAAAGTGCCATAGCACTTCTTTTTTTGTGGACTATAATTGCAAATTATACAAACTTTTATGAAGTATACCGCTTCACTGCTCAAAGTAGTATAATTGCAAAAATATTTATGCAATTAGCTTTGTTTTCATTAGTGTTTATTGCACTTTTATTTGCAACGGAAAGAAAAGTCTCAATTCTATTAGTCGTTAAATATCTTATTTTTTTAGCAGGATTTGTAAGTTTTTTTAAATTCGGAATTTATTATTTACTTAGAAAATACAGAAAAATCCTGGGCGGAAATTATCGTAATGTTATAATTATTGGGCAAAGTGAAAAAAGTAACGAATTATCAGATTTTTTTAATAAAAATGATGATTTTGGCTATAAGCTGCAAAATTTTTTCTCTAATACGGTTTTAGTTTCTGAAATAGAGCAATTTGTTTCTAAAAATAGAATTGATGAGATATATTGTGACCTTAATAGTGTTTCTAAAGATTGTTCTGATGAAATCATTGCTTTTGCTCACAGTAATTTTAAAACCATTAAACTAATTCCAGATAATTCTGCATTATCACATAATATGTTTTTAGACTATTATGGTTACATTCCTTTAATTTCCATCAGAAAAACACCTCTTGAAACATGGTTCAATTATTGGGTTAAACGAGTTTTTGATTTAGTCTTCTCATTATTAGTAATACTATTTATTCTTTCATGGTTAATTCCAATTATTGCCTTGTTGATTAGATTAGATTCTAAAGGGCCAATCTTTTTTAAACAAAAGCGCCATGGGTTAAATAATCAAGAGTTTGATTGTATTAAATTTAGATCAATGACTGTAA
>CAMLKV010000087.1 GCA_946480635.1 uncultured Flavobacterium sp. | reverse complement strand
TTGGCTGAGAATACGACAAATCAGCATTATAATTATCCTTTCTATTTAAGGTTTTTCTAATCTGATTCCTTATATCATCAGGATCTCCACTTTGATAAAAAACAGTTTTAGAATTGTTTGAATTGAACACATCATCTTCAGCATTTTCATTATCAAATGAAAAACTCAAATATTTCCCTTTTCTATTAAAAGTTTTATTGATGTTTAGTGAATTTTTAAAGTTGTTTGTAGTAGTTTCACTTGAAACTTCTGAAACACTTTCATTCAATAAAACATTTAACTCATCTGAAGAAGTTTGTCTCATTGACTCACTATTTTTAGCTTTGTTTTTTGTGAATTTTGGCGATATCGAAATTGTTGTTGTCGAGTCTATTTTATATTCAAATTCGGTATTAAGATTGTGTCCAAAGGCATCAGATTTTGTATTAGACTGTGACTCGGTAATAAAATTTCCTGAAGGCAAAAAGTTAATTTGTCTCGTTCGATTTTCATTTTTAGTGTGCTGATCTGTATAAAAATAACTTCCAGTAGTTTCGAAATTTTTAAACCACTCATCAGTATAATTTACCCCAACCATATCAGACTGAGTAATACCTGAACCATTGTTACCAAACCTAAGTCCACCCATTCCAAAAGCACCAGTACCAGAATCATAGTAAGTCATATTTCTACCACCGCCCATATTATCAAAAACTTCATCCATTGAAAATCCAACTGAATTGATATTATTAGACGATGCTAGTACGTTAATCTTACGCTTGTTTTTAAAGTAGTTTATTAAAGCACTACTTTCATAACGTTTATCTGTTCCGTATCCGGCCATAAATTTCCCAAAAAAACCTTTATTTTTATCTTCATCAATGGTAAGATTTATACTAGCATTGTTTGAACTGGCCACTTGTTTATTCAGTTCTTCCTTTTTAGTCTTTGTATCACTAATTTGGACTTTATTTATAATATCCGAAGGTAAATTTTGCAATGCTACTTTACCATCTTTTCCAAAAAAAGGCTTACCATTAACAAGAATCTGATTCACTTCTTTACCATTCACGGTAATTTTCCCTTCACTATCAATTTCTACACCTGGAAGTTGCTTTAAAAGTGTTTGTACATTTGAATCGGGACGAACTTTAAAAGATGCAGCATTAAACTCTAAAGTGTCTTTTTTAATTCGGATTGGTGGAGCCTCAGATTTTATTACAATTTCACCAAGCATTTTTGCCTGATCTTTCATTGCTATAACCCCAAAGTCTTTGCTTTCAGAAATACTATTTAACGTAACTTTATAATCTTCAAAACTCGCCATAGAGGCTTTTAACCAAATTGAATTATCACTTTTTTTTAAATTAAATGAAAAATCACCATTCTTGTCAGTTATAGTATAATCTATTAACGAAGAATCTTTTGCCACTGACACATAAACTGTAACAGCTTGCATTGGTAATTTTGTTTTCTCTTCAATAATTTTTCCTTTAAATTTAATTGAATTTTGTGCGAAAGCCTGTAAAGAAAATACAGAAAGGATAATAAATAGTACTTTTTTAAACATTAATTTGGTATAAAAAAAATTGCGGTTAAAATGATTTCTCATTAAAACCGCGAATTAAAGATTTTCTTATCGAAGAATTTTATCCTTTTTGTTTTTTTTAACAAACTATTTCTCTCTAATATAAATATCGATTGGCACTCCCGAAAAGTCCCACTTTTCTCTAATTTTATTCTCTAAAAATCGCTTGTAAGGATCTTTTACATACTGAGGTAAATTAGCAAAAAACACAAACTGTGGCATTGGCGTAGGCAATTGCATACAGTATTTGATTTTAATGTATTTCCCTTTTAATGCAGGTGGCGGCATATGCTCGATAATAGCCAACATATGCTCATTAAATTTAGATGTAGAAATACGTTGTTTTCTACTTTCATAAACCTGAACTGCAGTTTCAAGTGCTTTTAATAAACGTTGTTTAGTAAGTGTAGAAACAAATAAAATAGGCACATCAGTAAACGGTTCGATTTCTTTTCGGATTTTTGCTTCGTAATCACGAGTAGACATCGTATCTTTTTCAACTAAATCCCACTTGTTCACCAAGATAACAATACCTTTTCTGTTCTTCTCTGCTAACCAAAAAATATTCTGATCCTGACCTTCAAATCCACGTGTAGCGTCAATCATTAAAATACATACATCACTGTGTTCTATAGCACGAACAGAACGCATTACTGAATAGAATTCTAAATCTTCTTTTACTTTAGCTTTACGACGAATACCGGCAGTATCAACTAAATTAAATTCGAAACCAAAACGATTGTATTTAGTATCAATGGCATCACGAGTAGTTCCGGCAATATCAGTTACCACAAAACGATCTTCACCAATTAATGCATTAATAAATGATGATTTTCCTGCATTTGGACGACCAACTACACAAAAACGAGGTAATGGATTTTCTTCTTCTGTTGCTTCTGGCAATTCAGGTAAAACTTCTACTAATTTGTCTAAAAGTTCACCAGTTCCACTTCCGCTCATACCAGCTATGGTAAAATATTCACCTAACCCAAGATTATAAAACTCTAACGCGTCTTGTTCTCTCTTTCCGTTATCCACTTTATTTACAGCAAGAAGAATAGGCTTAGTTACTTTTCTTAGCAACTTAGCAACCTCTTCATCCATTGGTGTAATTCCTTCTTCTACATCGACAACAAAAATAATTGCATCAGCCTCATCGATAGCCAATTCAACTTGTTTACGGATTTCTCCTTCAAAAATATCGTCAGAACCTTTAATGTATCCACCAGTATCAATTACTGAAAACTCTTTTCCATTCCACTCACTTTTTCCGTAGTTACGGTCACGAGTTACTCCTGAAACAGAATCCACAATAGCTTCTCTTCTCTGAATCAAACGGTTAAAAAATGTTGATTTCCCAACATTAGGTCTTCCTACAATGGCTACGATATTATTCATCTTTTATTTTTTAAAAAGTGTGCAAAGGTACAATTTTATTTTTAGAAGCTAGTTTACTTCTGATTATAACCAAATCTTCTTAGTTGATAAGCGTTACTTCTCCAGTCTTTATTCACCTTAACAAACATTTCGATATGTATTTGTTTACCAAAAAATTTCTCTAAATCTTGACGAGCTTCCATTCCAACTCGCTTTATTGCTGCTCCTTTGTGTCCTATTATAATTCCCTTTTGGGTATCACGTTCCACCATAATAACAGCACGGATTCGAATGATATCATCATCTTCAATAAATTCTTCCGTTTCAATTTCTACTGCATAGGGAATTTCTTTATCGTAATGCAACAATATTTTCTCACGGATGGTTTCGTTTACAAAGAAACGTTCTGGTTTATCCGTTAAAGCATCTTTTGGATAATACGCTGGTGATTCAGGCAATAATTCTAAAATTCTATCAAAAACAACCTGTACATTAAAATTTTCAAGAGCAGATATTGGGAAAATTTCAGCATTTGGAACCTTTTCTTTCCACATTGCCACTTGTTCTTCTAATTGTTCTTGATTTGATTTGTCAATTTTATTTAATAATAATAAAACCGGAATTTTAGAATGAATTATTTTATTGAAAAAAGCCTCATCTTTCAACTCTTTTTCTCCAATTTCAACCATATATATCAATACATCAGCATCTTCAAAAGCTGATTTTACAAAATCCATCATTGAACTTTGTAACTCATAAGCTGGTTTGATGATACCTGGTGTATCCGAAAATAAAACTTGGAAATCATCCCCGTTCACGATACCTAAAATACGGTGGCGTGTAGTTTGTGCTTTTGAAGTAATTATCGAAAGACGTTCACCTACAAACGCATTCATCAATGTAGATTTACCAACATTAGGATTACCAATAATATTTACATATCCAGCTTTGTGTGACATAATGCTAAAATTTTGACAAAGGTACATAAAAAAAGCCACTCAATTGAGTGGCTTACTTAGTAGCGGGAACAGGACTCGAACCTGTGACCTTCGGGTTATGAGCCCGACGAGCTGCCTACTGCTCTATCCCGCGATGTTTCGAGTGCAAATATACAACCATTATTTATAAATGCAAGCTTATTTTGAAAAAATAATATTTTTATTTTTCAAGCTCCTTATTATCAGGTTTTATACCTTTGATAGCTATTTAAATTTGAAATGGAAAAACTCAACAACATTATATTTTATAATATTGATAAGGCTATAAGAACCTACAGAATGTTTGCTATGAAAAAAATTCGTGAAAAAGGATATAAAATAACAATCGATCAATGGCTTATTATAAAATCAATATTAGAAAATCCCGAAATCACACAACAGGAACTCGCTAAAAATGTTTTTAAGGACAATGCCTCAGTCACCAGAATTATTGATCTTATGGTCAAATCAAACTACCTAAATCGTAAAGTTGACACAAATGATAGAAGAAAATCAATATTATCTGTCACAAAAGAAGGAAAAGATATTATTGAGCAAGTCCAAAACATAGTTCTCGAAAATAGAAAAATAGCGTTGGAAAGTATCGATAAAGAAGATTTAGACGCAATGGATATAATCTTACAAAAAATCATTACTAACTGTTCCTAATCTAAAATAAACGTTAATTTTTTGCTAAAATACCCTAAAAGCGTAACAAGACTCTTCGGATGTATACTTATCTTTAAATATTTATTTGATATATCAAGTTTCAGTCAATCAGTCAAAAATTAAAATCAAAAAAAATGAAGAATAGAAAGTTAATGTATCTGTTTGTTGGTGTCATGTTATCAACTTCAGTATTCGCGCAAGGGCCAAATCCTAATGTTCCAAAGAAGCAAAAATTAACTGAAAATCAGTTAAAGCGTTGGAGTCATCTAGATTTAGAAAAAGACAGCATCCCTGGAATGAGCATAGATCGCGTTTATGCCGAATTGATTAAAGGAAAAAAAGGGGAGAGAGTTATTGTTGGAGTCGTAGATTCAGGAGTAGATATCGATCACGAGGATTTAAAATCTGTTATCTGGACAAATAAAAAAGAGATCCCTAATAATGGCATCGATGACGACAAAAACGGATACATTGACGATGTTCACGGATGGAATTTCTTAGGAAACATAGAGAACGAAAACTTAGAATTAACACGTCTTCTTAAAAAAGGTGATGATGGCTCTCAAGCATACAAAGAAGCAAAGGCTGCTTACGACAAAAAAATGGAAGCACTTTTAGCTAACAAACAACAAGTTGACAACATTATAAATGCCAACAAAATAGTAAGCGAATATCTTAAAAAAGAAGATTTCACAATCGATGAAGTAAAAGCTATCACAACTGAAGATGTCGAATTAAAGAAAAGCATTGAAGTTTTTACAAAGATTGGCAAAGCAGGTTCTGCTTTAATGACCAACGTAAATAAATTTAAAACACAAGTTTATAACCAATTAAACTTTAATTATAATCTAGAATTTGACGGACGTAAATTAGTTGGTGACAATCCAGAAGATATAAATGATAAAATTTACGGCAACAATATTGTATATGGCCCAACTAAAGAAGGTGCTTTACACGGTACACACGTTGCTGGAATCATTGCTCAGTCACGAAACAACAATATTGGTGGTGATGGTATTGCCGATAATGTTGAAATTATGTCGGTTCGCGCGGTTCCAAATGGTGACGAATATGACAAAGACGTTGCTTTAGCAATAAAATACGCTGTAGACAATGGAGCTAAAGTAATCAATGCAAGTTTTGGTAAAGATTTTTCTCCACACAAACAGTGGGTTTATGATGCTATAAAATATGCTGAAAGTAAAGATGTTCTTATTGTACATGCAGCAGGAAACGATTCAAAAGATATTGATGTTGAACCAAACTTCCCTAACGATTCAGACGATAAAAAAACTGAATTTGCTGACAATGTGATTACTGTTGGTGCTTTAAACTTTGAAAACGGTAAAAAAGTAGTGGCTAATTTTTCAAATTATGGGAAAATGAACGTTGATGTTTATGCTCCTGGTGTAAAAATATATGCAACTACTCCTAACAGTGAATATCAATACTTACAAGGAACTTCTATGGCATCGCCAAATGTTGCTGGAGTAGCTGCTATGATTCGCTCATACTATCCAAATTTATCTGCTAAAGAAGTAAAAGGCATTGTTATGAATTCTGGAACTACAATCTCTGAAGATGTAGTAGTTGGAGGTGATCCAAAAGATGTTCGCCCATTCAATTCATTATCAAAATCTGGAAAAATTGTAAATGGCTTCAAAGCAATGACTTTGGCAGAAAAAATGAGTAAAGAAAAAATGAAAGCTAAAAAATTCCCTAAAAAGAATAAAACTCTTAAAAGCTAAATCAACAATAAAACGTTAAATATTTCTAATTAAAAACTGAATAATGGCAAATTATCTAATTGATTTCTATACTTTTGCGCCCTGAAAAATAAACCACTTTTGGTTTATACATTTTATATCATTTATGAAAAGAGTAGTTGAGTACAGAAAATTATTAGAAGTTGACAAAAATGTTACCTTAAAAGAGTTAAAAACTATTTACAGAAACAGTATGAAAGAAACTCATCCTGACAAATTTGTAAATGATGAAGAAGGTAAACTAGCTGCTGAAGAAAAGAGTAAAACAATTATTAGTGCTTATCACTTTTTAGTAAGTATTGCACCTGAGACAATCGAGAAAAACCTTCCGGAATATCAGGAAACAATCAACAATTCAGCTATTGCAGATTTTTATTTGGAAAAACAAACTTTATTAGTAACACATTTAAATGGTGCTTCATACGAATATATTGGTGTTCCAAAAAACGTGTATATCAAAATGATAAATGCAGATTCGCCTAACCGTTTTGCTAAACGTCATATTTATGGAAACTACATTTATAGAAAATCTGCCGAAGCAGTTGAAATTTAAAAAGTTATACAACCAAAATCATTAAAGACCTTCTATTGCAGAAGGTCTTTTTATTTAAATATTTTCTTATATTTGAGTAACTAACAAAAACAAATCAAACTATGGGAATTAATTTTTTAGCACTGCTTCTTGCAGCATTATCAACACTTGTTGTTGGATTTATTTGGTACAACCCTAAAGTATTCGGAGGAATCTGGATGCGTGAAACTGGAATGACAGACGAAAAAGCAAAAGGAGCTAACATGTTTATGATTTTTGGAATGGCTGTTGTTTATGCCTTCTTCATATCTTTTGTACTTCAATTTTTAACTATTCATCAATTTGGTGCAATGGGAATGATTGGTGGAGATGTTGAACATGCAAAACCTTCTTATGCTGCATTTATGGCTGATTATGGAGATGCTTTCCGTTCATTCAAACATGGAGCACTTCACGGGTTCATGTCAGGATTATTCTTAGCATTGCCTGTTATTGGAACAAATGCATTATTCGAAAGAAGATCTTGGAAATACACACTTGTTTCAGGTGGATTTTGGATTGTTTGCTTCATGATTATGGGAGGAATTATTTGTGCAATGAAATAAAAATTAACATTTTATTACCATACTATCGCCCTATATTTAGGGCGATATTTTTTTAAAATTTTGAACACATCTTCATTTAAAATTTATTCTGCAATTAAAGAACTACCTGCATCTTGGGATCAGGTTGCAGAAAGTAACGTATTTCTTCAAACACCCTATCTAAAAGTATTAGAAGAATCTGCTCCAACAAATATGCAGTGTTTTTATATCGGCATTTTTGAAGAAAACTATCTCATTGGAGTTGCACTAGCACAATATCTAAATGTCCATAAGCTGGAATCATTTGGAGAAAGGGACAAATGCTTAAAAACCACAGTCCGTAATTTTGTTTTTAAGAATTTTGCATCACATGTACTTTTCTTAGGAAACAACATGATTACTGGTCAAAACGGTTATGTTTTTAATAAACCGATGGATTTCAAACACATTAGTGAATTACTTATTCAATGTTCACAAGCCATTATTCAATATTTCAAAAACAAACAAATTAAAATACACATTGTTTCTTTTAAAGATTTTTACCAACATTGTTCAGCTGAATTGAAAAAGTATGATTTTGCAGAAATGTATGATTTCAACATTCAGCCTAATATGATTTTTGAATTGAATCCTGAATGGAAAACTGAATCAGATTATGTAGCTGCTTTTTCAAAAAAATATCGTGACCAATACAAGCGTTCTCATAAAAAATGTGAAGGAGTTGAAGTAAAAGAATTAAATCATGATGAAATCGTAACTCACGAAGAAAGAATTTATGAGTTATATCATCACGTTGCAAAAAATGCTCCTTTTAACACCTTCTTTCTAGCAAAAAATCACTTTTCGACTTTTAAAAAACAACTAGGTGAACAATTACGGGTAGCTGGTTACTTTATAGATGGAAAGTTAGTTGGCTTCCACACAATACTTTTAAACGGTGAAACATTAGAAACCTATTTTCTAGGCTATGAT
>CAMLKV010000086.1 GCA_946480635.1 uncultured Flavobacterium sp. | reverse complement strand
TTTGTTAAAGATAACAAAATTGCAATGGTAGCGCATCAAAAAGCGTCTTCTTTACAAGATGCTATTTTCTATAATGCTTATGGAGTAGAATCAGGTAAATTAGGTGCTGATTTGTTAAAAGAAAGTACAAATCAACTTCAGAATAATTATCCTCATATTCTTCAAATTGAGGATGAAAAAGTAATGAAAGTTATTCCTGTTAATGATGAATTTGAAATAATTACTAATAAAAATACTTATTCATCAAAAGTTATTGTCGTTGCCATAGGTTCATCTAATCTTTTTGCAATCGATGGATTGACGGATTATGTGGAGCCACATCCTAAATCATTACCTGAAAAACAACGAATTCAACTTAAAAATACTGATCAAAAAGTTGCCGAAGGAATTTATGTTGCCGGTACGCTTGCTGGTCATAGAAGTCAGTTAGCTATTGCCGCGGGTAGTGGTGCTGCTGTGGCTACAGATATTTTGGTGTTATGGAACGATGGAGTGGAAACTCACTCGCATGACAGTGTAAGAGTTAAGTAGATTAATGTTTTAATGCTTCTTTAAGCATGATGTCATCTTTTAAAATCACTGAATAATACTGATTTTCGCCTAAAAGTTGTCGGCAAAATTCAGCTACAAGATATCTTTTTACAAAGCCAGGATTTGAGTTTAAATCGATAAACGAATCTGATTGATGAATGAAATCACTAAACTTGAAGAAGTAATTATCAGTCGAAGTGATTTCTTTTAGTATTTCTTGATATGTTAGCTTGTCGAAGTTTTTTCTGTTTTTGTCAATTTCTTTGAAAACAAAATTGGTCACAATGCCTGATTGCATCAATAATGGGACAATTTCATTTCCTTTAGAAGCTTCAAGAGGAACAAATACATCGGGCATAATACCGCCGCCGCCATAAACAATTCTGCCTTTTGGAGTTTTAAACTTTAAAGTGTCTGCAATTTTTATACTGTCTTTAGAATACATTTCTCCATTATGGTAACGGTTCATGAAGTCGTTAAAATATTCTTCATTTCCACCATGGTCATAAGGTTTTTGAATAGATCTTCCAGTAGGAGTGTAGTATCTTGCTACTGTTAGGCGAACACTTGAACCGTCTTTAAAAGGCATGTCGCGTTGTACTAATCCTTTACCAAAAGAACGTCTCCCAACAACTAAACCTCTGTCATTATCCTGAATTGCTCCTGCTATAATTTCACTGGCAGATGCTGTGTTTTCGTTTATTAAAACAGTGATTTTTCCATTTTCAAATGAACCGTAATCTGTAGCGAAAGTCTTGTCTATGCGATTCTTTTTATTTTTTGTGAAAACGATAAGCTTTTTTTCTGGAAGAAATTCATCAGCTATTGCAACTGCTTCTTCTAGATAGCCACCGCCATTATCTCTTAAGTCTAAAATAAGTTCTTTAGCTCCTTGCTTTATGACTTTATTAAGTCCTGTTTTGAATTCTTCGAATGTTGTTTCGGCAAATCGATTGATTTTTATATAGCCAGTTTTCTTATTAATCATTAAGGCGATGTCAACGCTTTTTACAGGAATTGTATTGCGAACAACATTTAAATTGATTTTTTTCTTTTCAGATTTTCTATAAATCGTTAGTAAAACTTTTGAGCCAATTTCACCTTTTAATTTTTGATATAGTTTTTCGGTATTTATTTTTTTTCCAAATAGTTTTTCGCCGTCAGCAGCTAATATTCTATCGCCCGATTTAATTCCGGCTTTTTCAGAAGGGCCATTTTTTACGGGATTGATAACAATAACCGAATCATTTTCTATAAAGAAATTAACCCCAATACCTACGAAATCGCCTTTCATTTCCTCGGCAACATGTTGTGCTTCGTTTTTGGCGATATATACTGAATGAGGATCCAGTTTTTCTAAAATTCCTGTTACAGTTTGATCAACAATGGAGTCAGTGTCAATGTTGTCAACGTATTCAGAGTCTATAAATTCAATAAGTTTATTGAGCTTCTGTTTTGTTTCGTTATGAATAGAAGTTTTGTCCGTTGCTGGAGCTTTGATAAAAATTCCGCCCAATAAAAATCCAACAGCAATTGCTGAGAAAATAATTATCGGTAAGTATACTTTATCAATTTTCATTTATTCTAAATCTTCTATCAGTGTTAGTTCAACGCCTGCTTTCTTTAAAAATTGTAATCCCGAATCATCTTTATAACCTTCATGGTATACTACTCTTTTTATTCCTGATTGATGAATGAGCTTACTACATTCTTTACAAGGAGAAAGCGTTATGTATAACGTAGCATCTTTACAAGACTGCGTCGAATTGGCAACTTTTAAAATGGCATTTGCTTCGGCATGTAAAACGTACCAATGGGTTAAATTATTTTCGTCTTCACAACAATTTTCAAATCCAGAAGGGGTACCATTATATCCGTCAGATATTATCATTCTATCATGCACAATAATCGCGCCAACTTGTTTTCTTTTGCAATAAGAAAGTTTGCTCCATTCTTTTGCTAGCCTTAAATAGGCTTTGTCGTACTTGTTCTCTTTTATTTCTTTCATTTTTATCTGTTCCAAATAGGGCTTTGAATTATTAATGGAACAACAACTCCAATTATGAATGCTGACATTACTAGTGTCCAATCTCTTTTTGAAAATCTAAATACAGTTTGTACTAGATAAGAAATTATTAAAACCACAAAAACTACAATAATTTGCGCAGCTTCAATTCCTAACGCAAACTCTCCTAAAGGTAACAATTTATCTGTTGCATTACCGGGTAAAATGGTTTTAAAATAGTTTGAAAAGCCTAATCCGTGTATGATACCAAAAAACAAAGTAACTATGGCGGATACAGTAATACTTTCGTTTTTTCCAGATTTCCCTGCCGAAAAAAGATTAAATAACGCAACTATTAATATAGTGATTGGAATTACAAATTCGACTAAGTTTTCCTTAATGTAAATAATTCCGAAAACAGAAAGGATTAGCGCTAAAGTATGTCCAACTGTAAATAAACTGACTAAAATGAATAATTTTCGCCAATCATTAAACGAAAAAGGGACTGTAAGTGCTATTAGAAAAAGTACATGATCGTAAGCATGTATGTCTAAAACATGTCTTAAGCCAATGTTGAAGTATAACCAAAACTCTTGCATAATATATGGGTTAAAGGGTTTTCAAACTTACAAATTTATTCTTTTATGGATTTTATTGAATGTCACAATTTTTGATAACATCTTTTTTATGAGTACATTTGTTAGAAATTAAAACTATACACCATGTCATTTTCAGATTTATTCGATAGCGAATTTAAAGCAAGAAATAAAGGTCATTTTTCTGCAATTGTGCGTGTTGCCATAGCAGATGGTGATTTAAGTGAAGAAGAAAAACAGTTTTTAGATAAACTTAAAAACCGTTTAGAAATTTCAGATGCAGAATACGAAGAGATTTTAGAGAACCCTTTAAAATACCCTATTAATCCTCCTTCATTACATGTTCAAAGAATTGAACGTTTATATGATTTATCGAGAATGGTTTATGCAGATCATGTTTTAGGCCCAAAACAAAAAGAAATTGTTACAAAGTTTGCATTGGCTCTTGGCTTTACTCCAGGCAATGTTGGTTATATTGTTGATAAAGCATTTTCACTTTTAATGCTTAATGTTGATTTAGATACTTTTGTCTACGAAATGCAACATATGAATAAATAAAAAAAAAAAGTCCCTTTTAAAAGGGACTTTTTTTATTAATAACAATTGTATTTATAAAAATTAAATTTTAAAGGTAATTACTGGTTTTGAGGCATGATTCACCAGTCCTTCGCTTATGCTTCCGTTAAAAAAGTGGTATAGACTAGTTCTTCCATGTGTAACCATTCCAATAACATCTGCGCCAACACTATTCGAAAAGTTCAAAATTCCCGTTTCAACATTGGCATCGTTGTAAATGTGTAAAGAATAGTTTGATATTGGGTAACTTGCCACAAAATCTTTCATGATTTTTTGTGCAGCGTGTGATGTTTTGAAACTGTTTGGAGTGTTAATCATAACTAAATCAATGTGTGATCCAAAGATTTTTGCAAAAGACACAATTTTTTCAAACGGCTTTCTAGCTTCTTCCGAAAAATCAGAAGCAAAAACAAATCTGTCGGTTTTAAAGTTATTGGTTTCGTGCTTGATGATTAATACAGGAGCTTCAGATGTTCGCACAATTTTTTCTGTTGTCGAACCAACAAACATTTCCTGGAAACCAGATGCACCATGTGATCCCATAACAACTAAATCTATGTTGTGTTTTTGGCTTGATTTTATAATTCCTTCAAATGCTCTTTCGTATTTTACAGCTTCTGTAACTTTAATTCCTTCTAAATAATCTCTTGTTAATAATTCCTCTAATTTTTCGTGTGCTTTCTTCATAAAAAGCATGATTTCTGGTATGTCAGCACCGTGACTTACTGCGTCAGCCATTTGTCCCGGAAATTCAAGCATGTGAACTATGAAGATTTCTCCATCGTTATCTCGGGCAATTTGTGCGGCAACTTTTAGGGCATACTCAGCGTGATCGGAAAAATCCGTAGGAACTAATATTCGTTTCATAATAAATGATTTTAATGTTAATACTTTAGTGAAAGTCAGAATTGTACTTTAAAGGTAAGAAAATATTTAACATAACGCAAAATTTCATAATTATAAAAAAAGTAGTATATTTGCGCCATTATTTAGTAGTTTTTTAAATAATGAGGCACGCACAGCGTGCCTCTTTTTATACAAAATGGGTTTTAAAGATAAAGTAAAAGAATTGTTAGATGCAGGTTTGGCGGAATATCCAGACTTGTTTTTAATTGATTTAACCATAACTGATAGTAATAAAATTATCGTAACTTTAGATGGCGATAATGGAGTGCAATTGCAAGATTGTATTAATATAAGTCGGGCTATTGAACACAATTTAGATAGAGAAGAACAAGACTTTGCTTTAGAGGTTGCTTCAGCAGGAGTTTCGGCTCCTTTAAAGTTGGTTCGTCAGTACAAGAAAAATGTTGGAAGAACATTGAGTGTGAAAACAAAAACTCAAACTATCCAAGCAGAACTTGTAGATGTCTCTGATGAAGATATTACATTAGAATGGAGTTCAAGAGAACCAAAGAAAATTGGAAAAGGAAAAGAAACAGTGCTTCATAATGAAAAAATCGCTTATGGCGATATTGTGGAGGCAGTAGTTACTATAATATTTTAAATTAAAGAGTTGGCATGGAGAATTTAGCATTAATAGATTCGTTTTCAGAATTCAAAGATGATAAACTGATAGATCGCGTAACGCTTATGGCGATTTTAGAAGATGTGTTTCGTAACGCATTGAAGAAAAAATACGGATCTGATGATAATTTTGATATTATTATTAACCCTGATAAAGGGGATATGGAAATCTGGAGACGTAGAGTTATTGTTGCAGATGAGGATTTAGATTTTGAAAATGAAGAAATTTCTCTTTCAGAGGCACGTAAAATTGAGCCGGATTTCGAAATTGGAGAAGAAGTTTCAGAAGAAGTTAAACTTATCGATTTAGGAAGAAGAGCTATTTTAGCATTACGTCAAAACTTAATTTCTAAAATTCACGAGCATGACAATACAAATCTTTACAAACAATTTAAAGATTTAATTGGAGATATTTATACAGCTGAAGTACACCATGTGCGTCCAAAAGCTGTAATTTTGGTTGATGATGAAGGTAACGAAATTGTATTACCAAAAGAAAAACAAATTCCTTCTGATTTTTTCCGTAAAGGAGATAACGTACGTGGAATCATTGAAAATGTTGAATTGAAAGGTAATAAGCCTCAAATCATCATGTCAAGAACATCAGAGAAATTCTTAGAAAAATTATTCGAACAAGAAATTCCAGAAGTTTTCGACGGTTTAATTACCATCAAAAAAGTCGTTCGTATCCCGGGAGAAAAAGCAAAAGTAGCTGTAGATTCTTATGATGATAGAATTGACCCTGTTGGAGCATGTGTGGGAATGAAAGGTTCTCGTATTCATGGAATAGTTCGTGAATTAGGAAACGAAAATATCGACGTAATCAATTACACAACTAATTTACAGTTGTATATAACAAGAGCGCTAAGTCCTGCAAAAGTTTCTTCTATCAAAATCGATGAAGAAAAGAAAACAGCTGAAGTATATTTGAAATTAGAAGAAGTATCTAAAGCAATTGGTCGTGGAGGTCATAACATTAAATTGGCTGGTCAATTAACAGGATATGAGTTAGATGTAATTAGAGAAGGCAATGTTGCAGAAGATGATGATGTTGAATTAACTGAGTTCTCTGATGAAATCGACGGATGGATCATTGATGAGTTTGCAAAAATTGGTTTAGATACGGCAAAAAGTATATTAAATCAATCAGTAGCAGATTTAGTTCGTCGTACCGATTTAGAAGAAGAAACCATTCTTGAGGTTATCAAGATTTTAAAAGAAGAATTTGAAGATTAATCCTTAATCTACAAACAAAATAAACCATAAATAAAATTTATGTCTGAAGGAACAATAAGAATAAACAAAGTTTTAAGGGAATTTAATATTTCGTTAGAAAGAGCTGTCGATTTTTTAAAGGACAAGGGCTTTACTATTGAGTCTAATCCAAATACAAAAATCACTGACGAAATATATAATATCCTGTCTAATCAATTTGCTGGAGATAAAGGAAACAAAGATGCTTCAAAGGAGGTTGGTGAAGAAAAAAGAAAAGAAAAAGAAGCACTTCGTTTAGAGCGTGAACACGAACTTGAGGAAAAGCGCAAACAAGAAGAAGAGCGTGCTCGTCAGGAAGTTATTAAAGCAAAAGCAAACGTAACAGGTCCTAAACAAGTAGGTAAAATAGATTTATCTCCCAAGCAACCAGTTGTTGAAGTTAAACAACCAGAGCCAGAGGTTGTTGCGCCAAAAGTTGAAGAAACTGTTGTGGCTAAAGTAGAGGAAGTTGTTAAGGTTGAGCAAGCTCCAAAAGTTGAACCAGTTAAGGAAGAAAGTAAGCCAGTAGTTGTTGAGAAAAAAGCAGAAAAACCAGTTTCAAATCCTTCAGACGAAACTGCTGCCGAAGAAACTCACGAAACGCAATATCAAAAACTTTCAGGAACAACTTTTACAGGAAAAACAATTGACTTGTCTCAATTTAATAAACCTAAAAAGAAACCAGAAGATAAAAATCAGAATCAAAATAAGCCAGGCAACAATAATCAAAATGCTGGTGGTGCTGATAAGAAAAAAAGAAACAGAATCCCTTCAAAACCAGGGCAGCCAGGTCAAGGAGGAGGGCAACCAGGACAAGGGCAAGGTGGTCAAAACAGACCTCAAGGTCAAGGTGGTTTCAACAAACCAGGAGGTAACAGACCTTTTACTAAAGGAAACAATCAACAGCGTCCAGCTATTGTAAAAGTTGAGCCTACCGAGGAAGAAGTAAAAAATCAAATTAAAGAAACCCTTGAAAGACTTCAAGGGAAAGGAAACAAATCTAAAGCAGCCAAGTATCGTCGTGATAAACGTGATTCACACCGTGAACGTACAGAAGCTGAATTAGCGGCACAAGAAGAAGGAAGTAAAACACTTAAAGTAACTGAGTTTGTTACAGTAGGTGAAATTGCTACTATGATGGATGTGCCTATTACTAAAGTTATTGGAACATGTATGTCACTTGGTATCATGGTAACCATGAATCAACGTTTAGATGCTGAGACTTTAACAATTGTTGCTGATGAGTTTGGTTATGATGTGGAATTTATCACTACAGATATTGAAGAAAATATTGAAGTTGTTGAAGATAGACCGGAAGATTTAAAACCTCGTGCACCAATCGTTACTGTAATGGGTCACGTTGATCACGGTAAAACTTCATTATTGGATTACATTCGTAAAACAAACGTAATTGCGGGTGAGTCTGGAGGTATTACACAACACATTGGGGCATATGGAGTTGAATTAGATAATGGTCAAGAAATTGCTTTCTTAGATACACCAGGTCACGAGGCGTTTACTGCGATGCGTGCACGTGGAGCTCAAGTTACCGATATCGCAATTATTGTAGTTGCTGCCGATGATGACATCATGCCACAAACAAAAGAGGCGATCAGTCACGCACAAGCGGCTGGTGTGCCAATTGTGTTTGCAATTAATAAGGTAGATAAGCCAACAGCTAATCCTGAGAAAATTAAAGAAAAATTAGCTGCCATGAATTTCTTGGTGGAAGATTGGGGTGGAAAATACCAATCACATGATATTTCTGCAAAAACAGGATTAGGTGTTAAAGAATTATTGGAGAAAGTATTATTAGAGGCTGAAGTTTTGGAACTTAAAGCTAATCCTAATAAACCAGGTGTTGGTACTGTTGTTGAAGCATTCTTAGATAAAGGACGTGGATATGTATCGACAGTATTAGTTCAAGCTGGTACAGTAAAAGTAGGAGATTATATCTTAG
>CAMLKV010000085.1 GCA_946480635.1 uncultured Flavobacterium sp. | reverse complement strand
ATTCTTGGGATGGTTTAGCTTCTTGGACTCATGCAGGATATCCTATGGATAAAACGGGTGCACAAAGACCTACTTACCAAAACAGTATCGCATTAGATGGTGATGCTTTAACAACAGATGCACATCAAGCAATGTATCATCAAGGTGATATATGGCCTGGACAAAGTGGTGGCCCATTCTGGGGATATTGGGGATCAACACCTTATGTAGTAGCAGTTCAAAGTTGGCAAACAGCATCAAACAATGGTGCAAGTGGGGGTTCTGATTTAGTAGACTTAGTAAACAAAGCAAGGACAGAATATCCTTAATTAAATCAAAATGGAAACTGATAAGACAATTGAAGAAATCTTCAACGATGTCACAGATACTAACAGACTTCAATATCTAAAAGAAAAACTTGGTCAAGTTAAAAAAGATAAAAATGGAGTTTCAAACACCTATCCATCAACCAAATTCGCTAAATATTTAGAATGTAGGGATAATTATTTAAATCTATCTGATAAACTAAATACTTTAAAAGAGAAAGTTGAAAATGGAGAGATTGACGCAATGACCGAAATGAACTTTTCTGGTTCATCTCATATTAAAAAAGTTGAAAATGCACTTAAGCTGTGGTCAGCCATAGGCTATAAAAATGAGATAGAAAAAATAATATCAGAAAGTGCAAAATAATTATAAGGCGAATTCCGAAAAGCCTTAAAAAGAGTAGGAACAAACTAAAAATTTAATATTATGCCAGATTTTACACCAATGCCTGATGAAAAAGATTTTTTAAATTATCTATTAGGCGATGTTTTTAAAAAAATGACTAATGGCGGTGACGCCAAAATGTTAGGCCCTAACAACTTTATTGCTTGGGAGCCAGTTCCTGTAGTCATGGATCCCGAAGCTTTTGATTATGCTTTAAAAGGATTTTTTGGAGCTACTCCAAAATTAGAAAACATGTCAGATGAGGAATATGCAGATGCTAGAAGCTCAAAAAAATACAGCAAATTTGCTTATGCAGAAGAATTTGCTAGAATAGCAGATCAAATTCCTAGTATGATTCCAGAAATTGATCCAGCATCTGGAGCTAGAAAATTCACCATTTTTAACCCCCATCCTGATCATACAAAATCAAATGTTTATAGTGATGTTTTGGATTATTGTGTAGTCAAAAATTCAAAAATTGACCCTAAAGTTGAAAAGAAATTAGAGACTTTAAGAAAACAAATTGTTACAATTAAAAAACTAGCAAATCCTGATTTTGATGAATCTGTTGTTGAACATCCAGAAGATAACCCAAAATTCATCTATCAATCTTTTCCTTCACCACAGTATGTTAAATATTTAGAGTATGAAGCTTTGTATTATGAAGCAGAAGACAAATTAACAGATCTTCAAAAAAGAGTATCTGACGGAGATAGTGAAGCAATGACCGAAATGGCAATCAATGGCCGTAATTATATCAAAAGAAGAGATGATGCATTGAAAAGATGGGAAGGAATTGGATACAAAGGAAAAATTGAAAAAGCGTTAAACTATATTGATGAAACTGAAAGTAGCAACTTTATCACTATCAAAAAGCGTTATGAATCTGAACTTTTAGCAGCAAAAAGAACTGGTTTAGGAGGTATGAATACCTATTACTTCTCTCAACCTGTCCCAGCAAGTACTTTAGCCAATTCAACAAAATGGTTGGAGTATAAATTTAGTAAAAGTGAATATGAATCAAACTACAAAAGTACGGCACACAGCTGGAGTGCTGCTGCAAGTTTTGCTGGTATGGTTAATGTTGGCGGAACAGGAAAACACAAAAGAATAGATTCATCTTATGACTTTAACCAATTCGAAATGTCATTTAAAATAGGAAAATGTTATGTATCAAGCCCTTGGTTTGGTAGTACATTCCTTAAATCACGTTATTGGAAATACTCAAAAAATGGTGCTGAAATTCTAAACAACCAAATGATCAGTGACGGTAATGGTAAAGGATTATTACCTGCTGTTACGACAGAATTATATTTTATTTCTGATTTAAAAATTGGTTTCAAAAAAGGCTCTGATTCTTACAAAAGAGCAGAAGATGAAGTAAAAGCTGGAGCTCATTTAGCTATAGGTCCTTTTATGTTTGGAGGTACATATGGTTATGAAGACACTCGCGTAAACAGTACAGGAAAAAGAGAGCAACAAGGATTATCTTCAGGTGGTATATTATTAATAGGTAGAAAATGTAACATTTTAGACCTGTCACCTAACCCACTACCATCAATTAAAGATGATGAATGGGTAGAAGTTAACTAATTCATTTTTAAGCCAAACACCTCACGGTGTTTGGCTTTTTAAACAAACTAAAACTAAAAAAATGAAATACTATATCTCACTATATCAAAAACTAAAAGACACGTATTTGTCTCTTAATTCTAATGAAAATGATTTACCATTAATATGTCCATCTTTAACTATGTATTCTAAGGAAGAATTAGAATTACTAAGACCACAAAGTCAAATTACAGACAAAAACGTTATAGGTGAATCTTTACTAAAGAAAGAGCAGGTTTCTAACGAACTTAACTCTATTCCTACCTCATCATCAAACTGGAGTGTAAATCCTCAAAATATCTTATCAGAAGTTTATAAAAACATTCTTGAAAATATACAACCAATAGGACTTCAGGATCAATTCCTTAAGTTAGAATTAAAGGATTCATCTGTTTTATTTGATACAAAACAAAAAGCAACTAAAGAGTATAAAGCTTATTTAAAATATCTTGAGTTATATGAAAAAAGTCTTGATACCGTTCAAGAACATCTATCAGAATTTGGTTCCTTATCAACAGACTCTGAAAAAACAGCTTGGGAAGAAAAACTTTTGGTCTTAAAATCAAAAGCCAAATTGGCTTATGCTGAATTAGAGGTAAAAGGTTTTAAAAATTTAGTTGAAAAAGCAATCAATGAGATTAATAATAATACCGAATTAGAAAAATATTTAAGTCTGTTAGAATCAACAAAATCAATTTTTGATATCACTAAAAAAACAGGAGTAGAAACACTTGCTTCATATCATAATATAGACTTTAGTCCTTATGATTTCATGGTAAATGAATCAGGCTGGAACAATTTAAAAATTGACAAAAAAGAATTAGACGAACTGTATCTAAAAGCAAAACAATCTTCTGTTGGTATTCCTGAAGAAATTTTATCCCTAGAATATGATGAAAAATATATCAAAGGCATAGAGCTTGATTATTCATTTGTTCATTTAAAAAGAAGTTGGTTCAACAAAGAAATATTCAATCAAAAATTTTTCTCACATACAAACGAAAAGAAAATTTCTGATGGGCAAACTATTTCTAATGATTTTCAGCTACCAGCATTCCCAAAAATCATGATTTTGATGAAAAATCTAAAAGTAGATTTAGAAACCAATATCATTGAAAGTCAAATCAATGCGATTAACAACATGATTCACTTTGGGCCATTAGTTTTAAAAAATCAAATGTTTGTAAACAAACTAAACAATACAAGCTTCCTAAAAGTTGTAACAAATAAAGAGACAATTCGATCAAATCAATTGCAATATTTATCCAGAAAATCTGAAAACACAAGCTTAGAAATCCAAAAAACAGAAACTAGAGAAGTAACACCAATAATTAATTCCGAAATTAAAAGCACTGCTAATATAAATACTGCAAACATGAGGGTTCTAAACTCTCCAAAAATCAATATCATTAAACCTATTGATGTTAAACCAGTTGAAACTAAACCCATTGAAGCAAGACCTATAGGCACAACATTACACATCAATACAACATTACTTACTCCAATAATTGCTGCCTTTCCTATTTTTGGTGCCAACACAACTTTCACAGTAAATGACTCTGTGAGTAAAAGTGGAGTTTATAAATGTTCTATCTCAATTAAAGGAAAAGAAGGTAATAATATTGTAAGAGAAATTGAAACTAATCAAGAAGGAGTCATTTCAACCATTTTACCTGTTGGAAAATATACAATCGATTTAAAATGTGATTTCTATACTTCAAAAACTATTGAAATAAACGTAGAAAATAACAACCCCATTAAATTAAACTATGAGCTATCGAGAGATATTGTTGAGTATAAGTCATATTTTTTAATTGGAATGATTTGCGAAAAGTTACCATTGATAAATTAATATGCAAAACTATGTTAGTAAGTACCGAAACAAGATGGGTTTTGTCTTCAGACAAGATGAACATCGTAGAGAAATGGTTTTCAAAACATAACGAGTATTTTAAAGACGGTAATTTATTTGAAAGACAGGATTATTACCTTAAAACAGATTCAACTCAATTGGGAGTTAAATTAAGAGAACCGAAAAAGAATGAGAAAGGTGAAATTATTGCCAAAGTTGAAATAAAAACCTTGACAGAAAATTTAGGTCCTCAAAAATTTAATAATGGAAATAATGGGAATGTCAATTCATGGGTGAAATTTAGTTTCGATACTGATCCACAAAAAAATCCATTAGACATAATTATCGGTAGCTCTTCAAACTTCCTGTCTAATGAATGGATTATAATTGAAAAAGACAGACTGTTGGTAAAATACGATGCAGAAAATGACAAAATAGTTTCGGGAAAAGAAATGATTGGCAGTGGATCAGGAATTGAACTTACTAAATATAAATTGAACAACAATGTTTACTATTCATTAGGCATTGAATCATTTTGTGATAAAAAAGGAAATACAAATGAAGTTTTTTATCAAACTATGAATTTTTTATTTACAGATATTAAAATTTCCGGTTTAGAGTATACAAACTCGAAATCGTATCCTGAAATTTTATTACAAAAGCTATAAAATTTAAAACAATAAAAATGAGAACAATACAATACAATGTCAAATGCCCCGAAGTTATAATTCTTTGTGAATTATTGAATAAAATTGGTTTTCAACTAAATGTATCAGACTCTTTCACACTTGTTGTTGATGCAGCAGTAAAAGATTTTCAACTAAAAAACAATTTAGTAGTCGATGGAGTTGTAGGTCCTAAAACATGGTCAAAATTATATGAACTTCAACCCAACCTGACCAATTACAACAGCAAATTTTTATCTGAGCAAGATTTAATTGATTTTTCAAATCTTTACAACGTAGATTTAGCAGCAATTAAAGCTGTTAACCAAGTTGAAAGTTCAGGCAAAGGCTTTCTTTTAAGCGGAAAGCCCAAAATACTTTTTGAAGGTCATATTTTTTGGAAAGAACTTGAAAAAAGAGGTGTCAATCCTGCTTCGCTTGTCAACGGAAATCAAGATGTTTTATATAAAAACTGGACAAAGAATTTTTATGTAGGTGGAGAAGGTGAACATGACCGACTTCAAAAAGCAATCAGTATAATACCAAGTAATATTGGACCAGAGGCAGCATTAGCTTCTGCTTCTTGGGGTTGTTTTCAAATAATGGGATATCATGCAACAAATATTGGTTATAGCTCTATTTCTGAGTTCGTTGATAAAATGTACATATCTGAAAGAGAACATTTACTTGCATTAGGAAGATTCTTAGAAGTACATTCCGCTAATCTAATTTCACTATTAAAAGATAAAAACTGGGACCGATTTGCATACTACTATAATGGTGCTGGATATAAATCTAATAAATATGATGAAAAACTTGCTAGCGCCTACCGAAAATATTCAAACTAATCGATATGGAAAATTTAGTTCTTGAAATGACCAATTTGTTATCAAATAAAAAATTGGTTTATGAAAATGTAGAAAGCGACAGAGATTATTCTGGAGGTGGTTGGTATAGCGATGTTAAATTTTGCCTGACCCTTTATGATGATAAAAGTTTTGAGGCTAAAAAAGAAACTTTTACTAGTGTTACAGGAGGAGGACTTTCGTTACCCAGAGAATCTAACGAAGTAAAATATGGTTATTGGAAAATTCAATATGAATTTCCTAATCTATATTTGGTTCTTCAATACCAAAACGGAGAAGAAGAATTTTTAGAAACAAGATCTTTAGGAGTTGGTTTACAAAGAGTTGGTAATCAAACATGGAATCGTTATCGCTTAGAATAGAATTATTTAGTTAAAAAATTAACAATAATTATATAAAAACATTTTTTTTGGCACAGTTTTTTCATACAGTTAATTAAATCAATGAAAAATTATTAATTAACCATAAAAACCAAAAAATTATGTCTAAGCTAAACATTACCAAAGACGAATGGCTAGAACTCGTTTTTGAAGGAAAAAACAAAGAGTATGGCGCTTATCAATTAAGAAAAGAAGATAGTGCAACAACAACAAAAGCATTTTTTACTGCTTTAGTATTTGTAACAACACTTGTTACTCTTCCTATTTTACTAAGTTCTTTTGGAGAAAAACGAGTTGTAAAACCAATTGATCTTAATGATGATCCTATTTTAGAACTTCATAACGTTAATTTACGCGAAGAAATAAAGCCTAAGTTACCAAGTGCTCCAAAAACTGCTGCACAACCGCCAATAAACACTAAAACACTGGTAAATCCAACAGTAGTAAAAGCAGAAGATGCTCCTAATACAGATTTTACCAAACCAGAAGATGTAGGAAAACCAAATACAGAAAACACAAATACTAATGGTAATACATCTGGAACTGTGACAACAGTATTACCTACAAACACAACTCCTTCTGATCTACCTGAAGATAATGGCAACGAAATTGTCAACACTTCAATGGTAGAAAAAAACCCTAATTTTCCGGGTGGAATTAATGAGTTTTTAAAATTAGTAGG
This sequence comes from uncultured Flavobacterium sp., assembly GCA_946480635.1. The sequence continues at coordinate 1,728 of CAMLKV010000085.1, read as the reverse complement.
AAACAGATTTGCAGTACCTGAATTGGAAGAAGAAAGAACTTTAAAAGTTATTGTATTCTTCGTTGTAGAAAAAGACGGAAGCTTATCTAACATAACTGTTCCAAGAAGTCCAGGTTATGGTTTAGACAAAGAAGCAATCAGAGTTCTTAAATCAATTAAAACTAAATGGGAGCCTGGATTTATTAAAGGAAAACCAGTTAGAACACAATATTCATTACCAATTGTTGTAAAAACACAATAAAACCTTAATACCAAACATAAAAGCCATTCAATTCAATTGAAAAGAATGGCTTTTGCTTTGTTTTATTCTGACCAGTAAACTAGATTAACTACAATAATACCATTAGAATTTTCTAGATTTTCAGACAATGTAACATCTGTAGAAGAAGTTCCGCTCCAATAACCATTATATGAATCGAATCTATACGTTCCCGCAGGAAGATTTTCGAAACAATTACCATCTTGGTTTGTTGGATAAATATATTCCCCTGTTGCTAAGTTTTGAGCCCAAAATCCATGTAAATCACTTCCATTAACTGGATTTCCTTGATAATCTACTGTCTGAATACAAACATTGTACAATTTAATTGTTTGTTTCAAAGACTGAATAGCATTGATAACTTCGACCGCTTTATTATCTTGAGCATTTAAAACGTTAGTTACTTGTGGCAAAAGGTTTAATGCAGCATTGTAATTGTTGTTGTTTAACAATTCATCGATTTGGTAAGCAAGCCCAATCAATTCATCATTCAAATTAATTAAATCAGCAGTCAAAGTGTTAATAGCCTGTGTTGTAAACGGAATAACCGATACATTCTTGGCTTCATTTACAAAATAATCAGTATCATCAACATTGTTTTGTACTGTATTTACTTGTTCAAACATTTTATTGTTAAATAATACTCCATTTGGATTACCAATTACCACAATTTCTTTTGTTAATTGATTGACAGCATTTTTAGTAGCAAGAACACCGTTTCTAATGTTTCCTTCTGATTGAATTGCAGAATTTAAATGTTGTTGGGCAGTTTGGGCACTAGCTTGTCCAAATGCTAAAGTCGTCATAGCTATGACGCAAAAAATAATTTTTTTCATGATTAAATTTATATTAAAATTCCTACAAAATTAATAAGAAATTTTAGAAATATACATATCACTTCAGTTACCAAAACATTAATTTACAGCTTTCAGAAAGTGTATTACCTACTAGCGAATCCAATATTTTTTCACTCAACAAAATTAAAAGTCAAAAAAATCATAAAAATCAGTCTGTTACTTATTAATCATCAATCTTTCCATATCTTTGCAGTGCAAAAATGGTTTTATGGAAACGGCAACAACTTCAAATATATTACCTGTAGGAAAACCAAAATGGTTAAAAGTCAAATTACCAATAGGTGAAAAATACACAGAACTCAGAGGATTAGTAGACAAATACAAATTAAATACAATTTGTACATCTGGAAGCTGCCCTAACATGGGTGAATTTTGGGAAATGTATGTACAAGATCATGTGGTTTTTGCGGAGTTAAAACTGGACGTCCAGAAGATGTTGAATGGGACGAACCAGAAAAAGTAGCACGATCTATTAAAATCATGAAAATTAAACATGCTGTAATTACTAGTGTGGATCGTGATGACCTAAAAGACATGGGATCTATTATTTGGGCTGAAACTGTAAAAGCTATTCGACGAATGAATCCTGAAACTACACTTGAAACATTAATT
>CAMLKV010000084.1 GCA_946480635.1 uncultured Flavobacterium sp. | reverse complement strand
GGTGATGGAGTTTCACAAAATGAAGAAGGAAAATATGCACTTCGACCAGGCCCTGGAACAGAAACTAAAGTTTTTGTAGAAATTGAAAAACTAGATGGTTCTAAAATTGTTGAAGAACATCGTTTTAGAATTAAAAATTTAACTGGCCCAATAGGAACTTTAAATGATGAATTTTCTGGAAAAAATTATGTTTTGGAATTTAAAATTGATGAAATAAAAAATGCGGAAGTAGGAGTTTATTTAAAAGACATTCTTTTTATAGAAACTGAAGTAAAGCAATTTAATATAAAAGTTCCAGGATATTCAACAATGGTTATTACTGGAAATGTAATAACGCAAGAGGCGTTAGAAATTATTAAAAAAGCAAAAAAGAAAGATTTAATTATTATTTCTAATATTAAAACTCAGTATAATGGTTTTGATGGAGGTTGCATAAAAAATCCATTATCAATAGTTTTTAAAGTAATAAATTAAAAAAGAGCAACTTCAAGTTGCTCTTTTTTGTTAGGCATCGCCCGAAATATTTAATTAATTTTTCTCAAAAATTATTCATAAAAAAAGAGCTACTTTTTCAAGTAACTCTTTTAGAGGAATCGCCAGGATTTGATATATCTTTTAATTAATTTTTTTAAAAAATTAAGCATAAAAAAACCTCCCAATTTCTTGGAAGGTTTCTTGGGGCATCGCCCAAATATTTTAATTAATTTTTTCTAAAAATTAGATATAAAAAAAGAGCTACTTTTTCAAGTAACTCTTTTAGAGGCATCGCCCGGATTCGAACCGGGGTAGACGGTTTTGCAGACCGGTGCCTAGCCGCTCGGCCACGACGCCATTACCAGTATGGACGGCAAATTTACATAATATTTACTCTCAAACAAGCAAATCCAATTAAATTTTATTTGTTTCTGAAAAATTCTTCATGTTTTAATTATACTTTTGAAATACTTTTTTAAAACTTTTAAACCCAATGAAAAAGATTCAGCATCTAAAACCTATTTTCTATTTTATTCTAATAGGATTGTTAATCAATACATTAAGTAGAATAATTATCTTCTTTATGTTTAAAGAACGCATCCAGGAAACCGAAGATTATTGGTACATCTTCCCTATCGGATTACGTTTCGATTTAATTCTACTTTGTTATTTATCTTTCTTACCAGCAGTATTAATTTGCTTGTTGCCTGATAAATGGCTTAATTTTTTCAAAAAGTTTTTAAATTTTTATTTCATTCTGTTTTTGTTTTTGATGCTTTTAATGGAAATGAGTACACCAGATTTCATTAAACAATATGATACACGTCCCAATCGACTTTTCTTAGATTATTTAATTTATCCAAAAGAAGTTATAGGAACATTGATTAAAAGTTATTTGACATCAATGATTGTAACTTTTATAGTTTTAGGAACTGGATTGTATTTTGCATTTAAGCATGGAAAAAAACTATTTTATCCCGTAGCTAATAATTACAAGAATAAGCTTATTTTATTCCTTCCAGTGGCTTTTCTTTTATTTTTAGGCGCTAGATCAAGTTTAACTTCAAAAAGACCTATAAACGCATCTAATGCGGTTTTTTCGGTAAACCAATTAACAAATTGCGTAGGACTTAATTCATTGTACACAGTTGCCTTTGCTGCTTATTCGATAAAAAATGAAGGAAATGCTGAGAAAATGTACGGTAAAATGGACATTAATGAAGCATATAGTAGAGTAAAAAAATACATGACTGCTATGCCTGATGATTTTACAGATCCAAATTTACCTTTATTACACATTCAAAAACCTGATACAGTTTTAAAAAGACCTTATAATTTAGTTGTTTTTCTTCAGGAAAGTCTTGGTGCTGAGTTTGTGGGGAGTCTAGGCGGTTATCCTTTAACACCAGAGTTTGATAAACTGACTAAAGAAGGAACTTTGTTTACAAATTTGTATTGTACTGGTACACGTAGTGTGCGTGGAATTGAAGCAGTGGTAACAGGATTTTTACCGTCACCATCTGAAAGTGTTGTTAAATTAAGTAACTCTCAACAAGGATTTTATACGTTAGCAGATGGTTTAAAAAGAGATGGTTTTGATACTAGTTTCATCTATGGAGGAATGGCTAACTTTGATAATATGGCTTCTTTTTTCAATGGAAATGGTTTCGAAAATATAATTGACGAAACAGATTTTGATAGCGATGGTAAAAAACACGCTTTTAAAGGAACTTGGGGATATTCTGATGAAGATTTAGCAGAGAAAGCCAATGAATATTTCAAATCTAAAGGAGATAAACCATTCTTTTCATTAATGTTTTCAACTTCAAATCATGAGCCTTTTGAATTCCCTGATGGAAGAATTAAACTGTATGACAAACAAAAAAATACAGTTAAAAACGCTATGAAATATGCGGACTTCTCAATTGGTAAATTCTTTGAATTGGCTAAAAAAGAAGACTATTTTAAAAACACAGTTTTCATTGTAATTGCAGATCATAACACAAGAACTTATGGTAAACATCTTGTTCCAGTTCATAAGTTCCATATTCCGGCTTTAATCATAGGACCTAATGTTGCTAAAGGAAAAACATATGATAAATTAGCAAGTCAAATAGATATTCCTCCAACATTATTAAGTCTTATAGGGGCTAAATCTGAAACACCAATGCCAGGTAGAAATATTTTCAAAATTCCTGCAGAAACCAAAGGAAGATCAATCATGCAATTCCATGATATCAATGCATTTAGAGTAGATAATCAAGTAGTGGTTTTACAACCTTTTAAAGAACCTTTACAGTTTGAAGTAACAAAAGATACTATTTTTAAAGCTGTAAAGTTAGATCCAGAATTAGCTAAAGATGCTCTTGCACATATTGTGGTTGCAACAGATTTATATAAGTCAAGAAAATATAAGCTGAGAGATCAAAAGAAATAAAATAAAAAAGCCGAAGTTAATCTTCGGCTTTTTTATTAATATCTACTTTTCTCAAGGAGAATTGTCACGGCTTCTACATCACCACCAATGGGAGGATTTAGTTTAGAAACTTCGACTAAAACCCTAGAGACAGGTGCTAATTCATTCAATGTTCTATCTATAATTCGTTGAGCAACATGTTCTAATAATTCAGATCGTACCGCCATTTCTTCTACCACAATTTTATTCAAATGAACATAATCAACAGTATCAGCAAGTTTGTCTGTTTGTGATGATTTTGCTAAGTCTGCTTCAATTTCTAAATCAACTCTATAATCACTGCCTATTTTACTTTCTTCAACTAAACAACCGTGAAAAGAAAAAGTGCGTATATTTTTAAGTTTTATTATTCCCATTATTTGAGGATTTGGTAATTTTTATGTTTGATAAAAGTACAAATTTTGCCAATAACCAAATAAACGAATAACCAAATAACCAACATTTTTGATAACTTTGTTCTCTCAATTTTAGAAAAATGTCTACTAAAGAAAAATCATTGAATTTTATAGAACAAATCATCGAAGAAGATTTAAAAAATGGTTTGTCACAAAATAAATTACGTTTCCGTTTTCCACCAGAACCTAATGGTTATTTGCATGTTGGTCATGCGAGTGCTATTTGTTTAAATTTTGGTTTAGGAATCGATTATCAAGCCCCTGTTAACCTACGTTTTGACGATACAAATCCATCAAAAGAAGAACAAGAATATGTTGATGCTATTAAGAGAGATGTAGAATGGCTGGGTTTTACATGGGATAAAGAATGTTATGCTTCTGATTATTTTCAAGAATTATACGATTGGGCTGTTGAATTAATTAAAAAAGGAAAAGCCTATGTTGATAGTCAATCTTCTGAAGACATGGCGATTCAAAAAGGAACACCTACTACTCCTGGTACCGATTCTCCTTTTAGAAATCGTACTGTCGAAGAAAATTTAGATTTATTTACACGTATGAAAAACGGTGAGTTCGAAAAAGGGACTCATGTTTTACGAGCTAAAATAAGTATGAGCGCCAACAATATGTTGATGCGTGATCCTATTATTTATCGAATTATGCATGCACATCATCATCGTACTGGTAATGATTGGTGTATTTATCCAATGTACGATTGGGCACATGGAGAAAGTGATTATTTAGAGCAAATTTCACATTCATTTTGTACGTTAGAATTCTTGCCTCACAGAGAATTATATGATTGGTTTTTGGATCAAATTTATGATTCAACTAAAGTACGTCCAAAGCAAAGAGAATTTGCGCGTCGCAACTTATCACACACAGTGGTGTCTAAACGTAAATTATTACAATTAGTTGAAGAAAAGTATGTTACTGGATGGGATGATCCTCGTATGAGTACTATATCAGGTATGCGTCGTCGTGGATACACGCCAGCATCAATTCGTAATTTTGCAAATACAATTGGAATTGCTAAACGTGATAATCTAATTGATGTTTCATTATTAGAGTTCTGTGTTCGTGAAGACTTGAATAAAACCGCACCGCGTGTAATGGCTGTTTTAGATCCAATTAAGTTAGTGATTACAAACTATCCTGAAGGTAAAGAAGAATGGTTAGAAGCTGAAAACAATCCAGAAGAAGAGGTTTTAACGTTTAGAAAAGTACCTTTTTCTAAAGAAATTTATATCGAAAGAGAAGATTTTAAAGAAGAAGCTGATAAAAAATTCTTCCGATTAACTCTTGGAACTGAGGTTCGTTTAAAGAATGCCTATATCATTAAAGGAGAATCGGTCGTAAAAGATGCTAATGGAAACATTACTGAAATTCATGCGACTTATGACCCAGATTCTCGTTCTGGAAGTGGCACAGAAGCCTCTAAACGTAAGGTTAAAGGAACAATTCACTGGGTTTCTATACAACATGCTTTAGAAGCTGAAGTACGTGTTTATGACCGTTTATTTACTCATGAAAGTCCTGACGGAAATAAAGAAATTGATTTTAAAGAATTCATCAATCCAGACTCTTTAAAAGTGATAAAAGGGTATGTGGAACCAAGTTTACAAACCACAAAAGAGTTGGATCATTTCCAATTTCAACGTCTTGGATATTTCTGTACTGATAGAGATTCAACACCTAAAAAATTAGTTTTCAATAAGACTGTTGGCCTTAGAGATACTTGGGCTAAAGTAGAAAGCAAAGAATAAAACAAATTTTATTATTTAATTCTAACCCTTTTAGATTCATAGTCTGAAAGGGTTTTTTTGTGTTTCACAGGAAAAGCACCCTTCATTTTTCATTCATTTCCCTTTAAATAATCAGGAATTGTCCTCGATTCCCAACCAATTTCATACTATAGTTTTGCTTTGTTAATAATCATAATCGATATGATTGTGATAAGTATAATCAATAAACAAACTAATTATGAAAACAAAAAGAATCATTATTCTAGGACTAATTACTGGGTTGTTATTTTTAACACAAAGTTGTTGTAAACCTGGTTTAATTGGAAGTGTTAACAATACACTTCGCCCACAAGAAACAAACAATTGGTGTTGGGCAGCAACTACTCAAATGATTGCCCAAAATGAAGGTATTAGCAAAACACAATGTGAGCTTGCTAATCACAGATTTGGTAAAACAAACTGTTGTAACGATGAACCTACAGATAATACTTGTAGAAAAACAAATGACTGTAATAAACCTGGCTGGTTGGAGCTTGATTATTGTGGGCTAAAGTTCTCTGAATCTACAACTGCTTTAAGTTGGGATCAACTTAAAAAGAGTATTTACTGTAGTAAAGATGTACTTGGTTTTGCTTACGGACAAAGCGGTGTAGTTGGCCATGTGGTTGCTGTTAAGGGATATGTAACTGTAAATGGCACAAATTATGTGGTATTAAATGATCCTTGGGGACCTTGTGTTGGGCAAGAACGTTTAATTACATATGATGAATATGTTGATCCTTCTGGTGCCAAAACACACTGGAATACGTGGTATAATATCAGTAAAAAATAATTTTAAAACATACAATTATGAAAAATATAAAATCAATTATAACTGTTCTTTTAGTAGTAGTTTCTACTGGTTTAATGGCCCAAACTACTGCTAATAATGGAATTAGAGAAGCTGCCGCAAAAGGAAAATCTGATTTGATAAAGCTTCTTTCAGAAAATAAAGACTTTAATTTTGGAGTATCTGCACGAGATGTTGAAGCAGCTCAAGTTTCTAATCCTATCGAATTATTCAGTACAGAGTTTAATAGTTTATTAAATGATAACAGCGGAAATATTGCGTCAATTTCTAGAAGTGAAAATGTATACATTGTGCCTCTTATTGCTGATAATAAAACAGTTACAACTATTAGTGTTGCCTCAAATAGCAAGGGAACCAAAGTTGTTGAACTTGTTAGTCAGCAGTATACATCTGAATTAAATAATCTTGCTGATGATATTAAAAGAGTTAATTATAAAGGACTAAAATTTGTTCATGTTCCCAATATTGAAGCTTCTTTATATATTTATGGTGATAAATGTTATACAAGTTACAACGGAAGAAGTTTAAGAGAAGGAATAAATATTTCTGAAATTACTCGTCAACTTCAAACTGATGCAAGAGCTTTCCAAGCAGAATTTGGAGAAGAACTTAAAAAAGGAAAATTAGTTCGTTAATTTATTTAATAGATAAAAGCAATTTTAAATCCGCTAAATAGCGGATTTATTTATTATTTATAAAATCTATTTTTAATTTTTATTTTATAATTTTTAATTATTAACATTGAATCTCATATTTTATTTTTAAGACATTTTTAAAAATGAGCAAGTAGATTTTATTCCGTTTGTATTAAAACACCTTTAAAAAGCTTTATTTTAATTTTTATTGTTTTAGTTGCCAATTTTTGAACTAAAATTGATTTTGAACTAAAAATTTTTGTTGAAATAAAAAAGAGTGCCTTTTAGCACTCTCTCATTTAATTTTTTTAAACTTCTTCTGAAGGGTTTGAAGTATCAGATGGATTATAATCTGTCGAAGTGTGATTTTTAGATTTTACTCTAGGAGTTTGTTTTTTCATTTGTTCTCCAATAATGTTAGAAGCAGTAAAACTAGTTACCATACTATTTAACATATCACTTGCTGCTTGAGGTGAGTTGGGTAATAAAATTAAGTTTGAATTTGTATCGGCACCAATAGCTTGTAATGTGTCATAGTGTTGTGTAATTACAATCAAAGCAGAAGCTTCTTGCGAATTAATACCCACTTCATTTAAAACTTCCACACTTTCTACTAATCCTCTAGCAATTTCACGACGTTGATCTGCAATACCTTGACCTTGTAATTTTTTACTTTCTGCTTCAGCTTTTGCTTTCGCTACAATACGAATACGTTGTGCTTCAGATTCAAACATCGCAGCAGTTTTTTCTCTTTCGGCAGCATTAATACGGTTCATGGCATTTTTTACTTGAATATCTGGATCAATATCGGTTACCAAAGTGTTGATAATATCGTACCCATAAGCCATCATCGCTTCGTTTAGTTCTCTTTTTACAGCAACTGCAATGTCATCTTTACGCACAAAAACGTCATCTAAAATTAATTTAGGAACTTCTGCACGAACCACGTCAAATACATAGGCAGTAATTTGATCATGAGGATATTCTAATTTGTAAAATGCTTCATACACATGTTCTTGAATAACTTTAAACTGGACAGAAACTTTCATTTTAACGAAAACATTGTCTTTTGTTTGCGTTTCAATAATGACATCTAATTGTTGAATTCTAAGATTAACACGTCCAGCAATTCTGTCAATTACTGGAATTTTAAGTTGTAAACCCGAGTTTCTAATACTTTGGAACTTTCCAAAACGTTCTATTACTACAGCGGTTTGTTGCTTAACTGTAAAGAAAGAAGCTAACAATAAAAAGAAGCCTAAAAATAAAAAGGCTAATAATGGAATACTCATGTTTTTTAAATTTGTTTGTTGATATGATATTTATACGAAGGTTTATTTTAAAAGTTACAAACAAACATTTGAATATTATATGTATTTTCGCCAAAATTTTTGAAAATGAAGAAGTTACTAGTTGCATTAATGTTAATCATTTCGTTTGTAAGCTTTGCACAACATGGAAGAAGAGATGGAAACAGAATAGGTCTTTCAGGTGGTTTAACTCATACGAGTTTGATGACATCAAATTTTAATACGAAGCCAGGAACTGGTTGGATTGGTGGATTTTCTGTTAGAGGAAATTATTATAATGATTGGAGTATGATTTTTGGTATGCAGTTTATGGAAAATAAATTTTCTGTTGAAACTCTTACTAAGGATGTTGAGTATAAATTGCCAGCAGTACAAGTAAGATTGTTGTTAAGCGCAAATTTAGTTAAGAATCATCTTTCTATTGATTTTGGTCCTGTTTTACAGATAAATGATAAGTTAAAACTAGATCAAGATGACGAAAATAGAATTATTAACGGCACTCTTTTAACAGCAAATGATATTGTGGATGTTACTAAAATCAACGGAAATCTTTATATTGGTTTTTCTGCGGGAGGAAGACGCGTAAGAGT
>CAMLKV010000083.1 GCA_946480635.1 uncultured Flavobacterium sp. | reverse complement strand
GACATTGATACATTAAGAGATGGCGCATTTAATGTAGACGGTTTTGTCGTAACAGGAGCTACATACTGAAATACGTCTTGAGTACTACTAAAACTTCCTCCATAGTTAAACTTTACAGGATTACTACTACTAGCTTCTGTATTAAACATATCAACTAGTCCATCACCGTTAATGTCTATAAATGATTGTTTTTCCGAATTACTACCTGATAAATTCAAATTAAGTCCCAACCCAGCTGAAAATGAAGGATTCCCATTGTTACTACTTTTCGTCTTAGTTCCACCTCTACCAGCTATAGTATATCCTTTACTAAAAGCCATTGATAAATTGGAACTATCACTAGAATTAGCATTTCCAAAACCTGCATTTTGATTTTTATGACCGCCAGTCATAGTAGTCTTAAAGTAAGATCCTGTGGTAATTACATCTGGATAGCTGTCTCCATTTACATCTATAAAATCAGATAGTAAATTACTATATCGTGATTGACTTGATGAGGCACTTATACTACCATAACCTCCTGAATATGAAACAGCAACACTTCTATGCTCCTTGTCCACTCCAAACATTCCTGTAAACAAGTTTGATTGTAATGGCTCACTCTCCTCCCCTTCATGACCAAAATAATCTTCAGGAAAAAAGCCAGCTTGAGAAGTACCACAATTTATGGCACTTATTTCCGAATAAGAATCTTTAAACATACCAATCCAACGACGAGTTAAATTGGCATCAGTTTCTATTTTTGCACGCATCAACATAAATGCTGCATTGTTTAGTAATGTATCCGTCATGTCTCCCACATTCTCAGGATCAATAGTACCATCACCTGGTATTCCAAAGGTTCCGTTCATGGAGCCGTTCATACAATCTTCATATGCCTGCTGATCTTCAGGTGAGTTGGCATATTGTTCGCAATTAGATGATAAAGGGTTAAATTGATTTACATTTGAATATAAATCAGCAACATCGATTAACTTCCCATATTGATCTGAAGGTATTGCAGCATTACTATTAAAACTTGAATTGTATAAAAACTGACCCCAATTACGGTGCATTGGACCTAATTTTTTATTAAGATTTGTACAAGGATAAATCAAAATCCTTCTGAAATTTGATAATGCGCTTGTATTCTCTGTATCAAAAGCACTTGCAGATGTCGCTATAATAATGTTTGCAGCTCCTGAAATAAACTCATTTCCACTAACTGTTGTACTACATGAGCTTTCGTATGATACTTGATTTGTGTATTTATAAAACAGATCTAAATTTAAATTACCATCCGCATAATATTCAAATGAGACTTGATTCAGCTCATTTGGATTTGAAAGCGTAAAAGAAATAGGCGCAGTATCATCAATATTAAAAGCACCGTTTATTATACTCACTTTTCTCTTACCTAAAAGAACCCCATTTTTCTTCACTACAAAAGTGAAATATCCTGAAATGTTCTGCGTAAATGAATAAGGATTTGAACTCGTTATATTAGGCGTAATTGGCTTAACATAATAAGTGTTAGTAGCACTAACCCCTTGAAAATTAACATTGGTACATTTAAATGTGTATTGCCCTTGCAAACTATTTCCAGCGTTTCTAATATTTATGTCATTTACTTCTTGAAATATAGTATGCATAGGAATAGCATATTTTGTAAATCCATTAACTGAATTACTATCTACTGGATCAAAAATAACTTTAGGATACCAGTTTACATTATTCCAATTTACATTTGAATCTGAAATTACTTCAAAAAAGAAGCCAACACTAGCGGTCTTGCCTCTTTCTGTAGTAATACTTATAGGACCTATGGTAGTACCTAATAAAGTATCACTTGCATTAGCACTATAATCATATTCAAATACAGTCCCTTCTGACAATACATTTCCAGCTTCACTAAATGATCTGGAAATTATTCTAAATTTAACGTCATCTGTAAAATTTAGAGCTAAATCATTCCATGAAATTTCTACTGTACCACTCTCTTCAATCAATACCTCACCTGTATCCGAATTTAGTTTAAAGCCAGTACTATGGGCATAATCTTTAGTATTGTAACCATTGGCATCAGTAAAGCCTTGTCCAACGTAACTAATGATTGGACTAGAATCAAGTATATCATTTGCATCTTCACTATTTTTTTGAACTCTGAAGAATATTTTTTGTCCTTTTTTTACTGACATACCACTTAAGGTACTTCCTAATGGTGGATTATTTCCAGAATAATTTGACAGAGAAATAGTCTCACTAGTATCCAAATTAGTAAACTGTTTCATATAAATTCTAAACGGTACAGTATTAGATTCTTGCAATTTAGTTTCAATAGAAAAAACAGCGCGACTTGTAGCAGTACTAGGATGAAAAACTAAACTATCATTAATTGTAATTGTTCCATCATATGGAGCTTCCCAAACCCTTACAACATCGAATCTGGAATAATCAAAATCGTTAGCTTCAGGTTCTGGATCTGGCAAATCTTCTTTTTGATAAATATCTGCAGTAATTAACATATTTGGCGTGTTAGCAGAAGACGTTTCAAAACCATTTGCTCCATTGTTAAAATAGACAACTCCATCTCTCACAATATCTGGTAACTGATCTCCATTACTATCATTCAAATAAATAGAAGTGGTTTCTTCTGATTTAAATCGTTTTTTACCACCGTAGAATCCACCCGCCATAAAATCCAAAGATTCTCCAAACATGGTCTTGGTCTTTCCCTTTGTTTTAGAAAATTGATTAATGTTAAACAGTTCAACATCATTTCCAAAAGTTAATAGAGAATTTTCAACTCTTGGTTTATAAAACAATTTATTATCCTTCTTATATAAGATGTCTTCTAGTCCATCTCCATTCATGTCAGAAAACATTATTTTACCTTTACTGGTTTGATAAGATTCTCCAAAAGGGAATCCTACTGTAAACATCCTCTGAGGTCTGTTAGTTTTATAAAATAATTCCAAACCTACAGCGGGTCTCACATCCCAACTGAATTCAGTTTTCTCACTTGCATTTAGTGAACTGCCTCCACCTATATTCATTAAATAATCTGGATCAGCATCTTCAATATTTGAATCAACTGATTTCTCAAACAAAATATTATCAGCAATATCATCGTAGTACTCAAAAACATGTTCATAAGTATTTGCTCCATTGGTATCTGTTTCAATTGCCTTTTTTAGAAGTGTCTTTTCAAATCTACCTAAAACATATTCTAACTTATAACTTCTTACAGCTTGTGTATCATAGGCAACATCTATTCTAGATAAACGATATGGTTGAACCTGTTTTAGACCTAAACGAGCGTTAATATTTATATCAGGTCTATTAATTGCTGTTTCGTTTATAAAATCAATTTTATACTTTCCGTCAGTACCACCATGACCCGTATATTTAATGGTTTTGATATTGTATACCAATCCTCCATTAAGATTTTGGTTAATTCCTGATAATGAAGAAAGAACTTGTTTATTATAAAGGTATTTAATGTTATTGGTGTAAACATCCTCTACCATATATAAAGACCAATGAACAATATGCCCTTGATTATTTTTTATTACAGCGTTATCATCAACTGTATTTTTACCACCATACCAATATATCGTTCCATTGGTATCTGTTACTTTCCAAACATAATTAGTTGTACCCGAACCTATTCTCTCGATTTTATCAAAACTTTGAAGTTTTCGATAGGTGAAATTGAGATTCCCAGTTCTATTCATACCTGCAGTACTATAAAGCCCTCCTATTTCCTGATGCCTATTAGGCATCCAATCTTGGTTATTTAGTGTTTTAGGGTACATTAATGGCTCACCATTAAGCAAATAAAGTTCAGACTCTTTTGCTTGGTCAAAAGTTGGAGAGCCCCACTTTGTGTCAAGTGTTATAGCTGGTATGTTAATGTTCCAACCTTCTCCCAACCAACCATTTCCAGCATCACTGTTATAACTAATACTTAAATTTGGTTGTAATCCATTTCTCCCAGAAGGTATCTTAATAGGATAACTTACATTTGCATCACCTTTCTGAGATACTTCAGGTGGACTCATCATTGTTACTCCAGTAGATGGATTGGCAACTTTAATATCTCCCATCATTGTTGGAGTAAACGCACTAGTTTGGGGACTCTCAGGAACTTGTACAATCCCATTAACGTAATCTCCATTTTTATTAAATGTTGATACAATGATATTTTGATCTGCTATGATAGAATCCCTTTTTATGGGAACCCATTTTTTATAATTTCTATCGAAATGAAAAGTCTGTATGTCTTTGGATGTATACCCGCTGGGTAATAAAGCTGGGTCATAACCTATAAACAATTTAAAAGATGTCGAATCTTTAACTTTTAAACTCTTTACTCTAAAAGCTGATTGATTTCTTGTAACATTAACAAATGACGTTTCAAAGCTAGGAATATCAATTTTTCTAAGTTCGTCAAAAGGTTTAATATTACTCTCGTAAAGAAAATAATCAGAATATTTATTTACTGGAGTTGTTATTTTTAGATCCAGCGGTTCTAAATCATACGCTAAATCTGATTGAATAGATTTATCAATTTTTTGGGTAATCTCATCAATTAAGTATCCGTCTTTAAATAAAGAAAAAACTAATGATTTGGAAATATCTGGACAAGCTATTTTTTCTTCAAATAAATTCCCTGTAATTTTAATAGATTGACCATTTACCTTAAGAACATATCCTTTGTCAACAATTCTTGAAGGTAGAAAACCGTTAAAGTAAATATGGTGTCCATTATTCAAAAAACTAAAGCAATTATTAATTTGAATTAAATGTGAATTTTCCTTTCTTTCTTTTAATACAATTTTTAAATCTTTAACTGTATAGCTATAAAGAGCATTTTTAGGTATTGTGAAAAAGACAGTATTAAATCCATTTTGCACCCACCCCTCTGGTACTCTCTCTTCAATATGCTGCCATTGATTATTAAACTTCACAACATACCCATTGGTAACTGGATTTAAATTAATGCTTTTTGAAGGCAAGGTAGATGAATCAACACCTTTTAACTCATAAACCAAATAAACCTCTTTATCTTCAATGTTTTGATTAGAAATGTTAAGTTTAAAAATATTGTCATACACAAAATCGTGTTTTCCTTTTTTAGTAACCCCAATTTGTCCTTCTTTTAAATCAGAACTATATTCAAAATATTTTACAACAGATAAAGGAGAAACATGAGTCACTATTCCATTTCTAGGTTCTTTTAAACTATTTACATTTTCCTTTGCTGTATCATAATTATATTGCAATGGATTTATAGAATTAACATAATTCCATCCATGACATTTAAGATGAGAGCCTTTCAGTGTATGTTTTACAAAATTTGTAAATAATTCTGCTGAATATCCAGAATATCCCGAATAAAGACAGCTCAACAATAAAAAATAAGAAAGAAATTTTGCAGACTTGCTTTTTCTGTTTCTTTTAAAGAAATAATACATAATTTGATATGGGGATTTAGTATTTTTTTAAACTATTTAACAATGACCTTAAATATTTTGTTTTGAACATTAGTTTTTACATCAATAAAATAAATATCGCTAGTACTAAAACTAATTACAGCTTGATTATCTTTTAGTTGATTTCTATCAATCTGTTTTATCAACTTTCCTGCTGAATCAGTAACTCTAATTGATATTGGTGAAATATTTGGAGCTATGCGTATTGTAATATCTTCATTTAGCTTAGAAGGATTTGGATACAATGTTATTGAGGTTTTTTCTTGACTTTCAACTTTAAAATTGAAATCAGCTACACATATGCCATTGTTAACTTTCAATAAGTAATCACCTTCTGTTACCAATTTAATAGTTTGTTCTGTACCTATTTCCTGATTATCTTTTAGCCAAACAAACTGTAAAGCATTTTTACTATCATTTGATGAAATTTCAGGAGTAACAATTACGTAATTGTTGTCATTGAGACTCCAGCGATCTTTTAATTTAACTGGGATTATAGCTGGTTGTTTCACTACTACTTTAGCAGTTTTTCTATTTTGGAAGGTGTCTGTCGTTTCAATTTCATATTCGCCTTCAGGCAAATCATTTATGATAATTTTTTTTGTAGTAACAGTATATGTTTTTGAAAATTTTTCATTTTTAATTCGAAGTGTAAAAGGATAATGCTCTTGTGCAAAATCTAATTGTAGTTGTGTATTTTCTCCACATTTTTCCAATGTCTTCGAAAAAACAGTCATATCAGGAGCTTTTAATACAATAAACCTACTGTCATCTTGCAAATCAATATTTTGAAAAGAAATATCTTGAATACTGTCTTGAATTCCTTCATAATATTGACCTTCTTCCATATTTATACCTGCTCCTGTATTAGTATGAGAAACATACAAATAGAGTTTTTCATTAGAGGCCAAAGAATCTATTGAACTAGTTATCAAATCTTTTTTTAACTTTAATGAAAAAAGACGATTATCCGATGGGTTTATAATCTTTCTTATGCTCCATACTTTATAATTAGCAGTAGATAAACCTTGATGGTTTACAATTGTTTTCGGTTTTCCATTATGCCCCCATAAAAGATAATTTCTATCCAAAAGTGGCTCATTAGTACTTACTTCAAAACCTTTTAAAACATAATTATAGCTTGATTCATTGCTAAATTGATTAGATTGATCCTTCCCTAAACCAGTGACGTCTTTAGAAAAGGCAGACATTTTTACAGGATTCCATAAAGTATCGTTAGTAACACTTCTATAGTACTTATTCTCCATTAATGAAAATCCATATTTTAATGAAAGATATGTTTCAATTTTTTCCTTGGTAGGAATATTTACCAGCTTAGGTATATAGATAATTTCTAAAATAGCATCTTGAGGAGTTTGGTTTTGTAATAAATCTATAAACAATTTACCTTTTTTCTGAAAAGCAGCATCATTATGTAAATAACTAACAATTTTTGCCTTGCGAGTATTGTCTAAAACTGTTAAAGTATCATTACCTTTTAACACGTATTTGTTAGTTACTTTAATAGTTTTATTTCCGTATTTTAATGAAACTATTGTTTTTTCATCTTCATTGTCAGTTTTATATACAATAAAAAATGAAAATTGGTTGTTATACAACTTATAAGATTCGTCAAATTGACTTATAGGACATCGTTTGTTAAAATCTGTACAAGATGCAATCGAATCGTTTTTTAACCAAATTGAAGCCAAGTTTCTTATTGATTGTGTTTGAGAAAATGAAAAATTCATCATCCCTAGAAGTAAAATCAAAATCGTTTTTTTCAACATATGTTTTTAATAGCTTTAAATGCAGTATTCTGATTACGAATACATTTCATTAATCAAAATGCGGGCAAAACTAACCATAAAATAGCTATTAAACAATCATCAATTTTAAGGATTTTAATCTAACTAAATTTAGTGATTAAAATATTGAGAATTTTCTTAGAAGAACAATCATATACAAATAGTAAAGACAAACACTAGAATAAAATTATTCAGAAAGTTTTTTAATGCACAATAAGAAAAATTGATTTATAAAACAGTTACAATAAAAATTTAAACTGGTTAGGAAGAAACTTAAAAAAGATTGAGGTATTAAAAAATCAATTAATGGTTATTTTTTAACATCCTTTTTTTAGAATCTCCACTCAAAGTATTTGAATGAATAATTTTACATAATTAAGAAATAAAAACTAATCAACACTTTTTGATATTGTTTAGTCTAACTATTGATCTACCACCCAAAATCCATTACTGCTTATTAGACCAATATCACTTTTCTTAAAATGCGTTAACCAATTTCAGTTTGGATATCGATTTTCCGTTGGTGTGAGTAAATTAAAGCAATAATTGATCTTAATTTCTAAATTAGATTAAACAATTTAAGTACTAGGGTGGATACAATACAATTGTGACCATCTTTTTTATTAAGATTATTTAAGAAAATTTTAGTATCAATAAAAAATTTTAATTAATAGTAATATTGTTTAAAAAAGATTTAAACATAGAACCCAACACTCGGCCAACGCTTCTACAAAAATTACCGTCACAGTTATTGTTACAATAACACGTACACTCGTGACTTGTGCCTGTAATTTTTCTCCCAAGCTTCTTTACATAATGTGGCATTATGGTTCTACGAAGCCATAATAACATTATGTAAAAAAGCCGCACTCCCCACGCTCACTACTATTCCTTCTTAAGAAAATTGATGAAGTCTGTTTTTACAGAGTTTCATAATTGCTTTAATTGCTTGTGCTGAAAATCCACAAACCCCACCACCCCATTTATAGGTTATAAAAAAAGGTTTTAAAAAAAATTTTGGCAGCAGTAAGTGCTGTCTCCTTTTCATCACAACCAATACTTAAATCTGTAAATTTCATTGTTACGTAGAAATACATCCAGCACACACTGCTTTATAATAGTCCAGGAAAGAGTACCGTTTTATAAGCGCCAGTTTATCAACATGGCACAATAAAAAACGGCACCCATTCCTACGCATCAACCATTACATAAATACAC
>CAMLKV010000082.1 GCA_946480635.1 uncultured Flavobacterium sp. | reverse complement strand
ACGAATAAGACGAAACTATATATTCACTCGCCGGGCGCGCAGTGTCGCATAAAAATGCGAATAATATAAATAATTAAAAGAAATAAATAAATAAATATGGAATTAAATAATGAAAATATTAAAATCAATATGATGAGTCATCCTTTTTTTCATCATTTCTCCACAAATCCATTAGCAGCCTTTCATCATCCTTTTGAGGCACATACGGCGGATAATGGCGGATATGTTAATGGATGTCTTGAATTCACGTGGACAATTCCCTTTGTGATTTTGGACTTTCCCTTCATTCTTTTGATCCCCAGATTGACCCCTAATTTTCCCTTCTTTCTTTCCCTTTCAACTTTTTGTCCACGTGCCCACCCCCACATTCCATTCCCGCGCAGCGGCACTATATAAAGCCGCCTTGTCCCCCCGGGGATTGTTCCTTCCATCCATTCTTCCCATTGTTTCCATCCCCATTTCCCTCCCTTTTTTATCCCTCACCAATTTCCAAACATTTCCAACATTGAATAAACTTTTATTCTTTCTTTTCAACATTTTATAGGTCTTGGGAAATTCGTCGGGGAATTCCTGTGACATTTTGGTGCAACGGCCTACCAACGACTTGGGCCTTCTCAACAAGTGAATTTGAGGGTTTTCAGAGGAAAACCAAATTCAACAATTTTTTCAGCCAATTGCGAAGTTTTTTCAACCGATTTTTTGGCAAACCTCTGCATTTTTGGTGGCCAGTTCTACATACATTTGGGTTTTTGCCAGCAGACTACCTTCAACAACCAATTTTTGATTTGCCATCGGCACTTTTTGTTTTTTGCCATCCTTGGAAGTGACTTTTTGGGATTAACTATTTCCCAATTATTTTATTTTCAGTTTTGAACAAAAACCCTGTGTTTTTTCTGCTTTTTGGCCATTCAACAAATAGTTTGGCTCTTGTTACCTTTTTGCCTAACAATTAAACCTTTTTTCAGTGAGCGACGCTCCTCAAATTGTTCAAAAGAAGTTTGAATTGCTGGTGCAAGCAACCAACAACGGGACACACACACCGGCGGACAACAATTGCATTTGCGTTTATTGCCTTTATTTGAAGGAATTGGACCGCCAACAAAACCGCAAACGGAATATCGAGGAATCATCATCGCCACCGAGTATAAAGAAGCAGTTTAGACTTTACCACTTTTTAAAAAGCTTTGATCCTCTTGAATTTTATAGTTGTCGGCGTTGGGAAGCTTCACCTCGAGACCTTGTTCGGCCCGGAGAAGATATAGAAGTATTGAATAAGAGGGGTTTCGGGGCTAGAAGAGCTGTTATAAATCGTATTCGCTCTTACATTCAGGCCGAGTTGGTTCCATCATCCTCAAATAGGATTGAGAAACCAGTGGACCGGATCATTCGCAACTCGCTCGGATTGCCAAAATTGAACCGTCCTCTTGGGCCTGAATCGCCAACCATAGTGCCACCGCCAATCGTTGAACCACCTAAGGTCTGAAAAAATAGTTATTTTTGTGTTATTATTATTAGTTAAACAGGACAAAACTGCGTCAAATCGCGGAGGGCAGTCGGCAGAAATTTTGGCCTCATCATCGCAAAAATTAGAGAAAGAACAACTGGCCAAATATAAGAAGGCATTTTCCAAAATCAACAAGATAATCGAACAGCTTTAAAGGATAAATCGGATTGGATTTGCTGCTTGGCCCTCACAGCACTCCTTTTGTTCATCTTTTGGATTCTGTAACAGAAAGAATAAACAAAACACAAGCAATAATTTTTTTTGATACACTTATCTAATTGTGCCACATATTTGAACATATCCATTTTTGAGCCATACATTTTTTGAACATTCCTTGTCAATTTTTCGAAATTTTCTGGAAAAGATAAATTTTTAATTGAGGGTTAATTGAATTTAATCCGATTTTAAGCAAAATGTCGGGGCCATTACGTCGAATCATAACCCCCACTACTACCAGATTAAGCGCCTATATCACAGAAGCAGAGAATTTAACTGAGGAAAATCGTAACATAAATGAAGTAAAAAGATTATTAAACAAAATTAACAAATCGGTAAATTTTCTGGACTGTAAAAATTTTGAATGGTCGGAAATTATGGCATCAATGACTGGTGAAAATAGGGTCTTAGAAATGCAGGAATACAATAACTTTTTGGCGACCAATAATTTTATTGATCTAATAGATCGTGGGAAGGTTAAAGCAGTTGAATTAGAAAACTGGATCGAGGAGAACCTACCTACAACGAATGGGACTAAAATTAGGTTACCTCAACTTTCATTGCCAACATTTGATGGAAAAATGGCGAATTGGGAGCAATTTTGGTCTGCATTTCAAGCAGCTATTGATGATGATTTATCTATCCCAGACGTTCAAAAAATGGCTTATTTGATTAGTTGCATGAAAGGAGATGCCGAAAGGGAACTTAAAGGTTATAATGTGATAGGCTCAAACTATATTCATGCAGTGAACCATTTAAAAAACCGATTTGGAAATAAAGGGTCTATAAAGTCAGCTTTATTCGGTGAATTAAGAAAAACTTCTTTTTCCACACAAAAAACACCCGATATTAGGAAAATGGTAACTGAAATTAACAGAATACTAAATCAGTTAAAGGCGGCTGGGGAGGAGATTAATAATAGCTCAACAGAGGAACTTATCCAACAGAAATTTCCACCTTGGCTTTTGCTCGAAATTATAAACCAGAAAGAAGGAATTGCAGATTTTAATACCGAAAAACTTATTGTTTTAGTAGATAAAATTCTGAAAAAAAGAGAGACCGTTTGGGAACTCACGAAAAATATTAAAAACACTAAATTTCAAATGAATGAACAAACCTTGATTGGAGAAAATAGTGAATCCAAAAAACAAAACACTGATGGTAAACCTCGACTTCCATGTGTTTTTTGTTCGGGAACTAATCATACTTCCAATCGATGTTTAAAATACAAAAATAAAGACATGAGAATCAAACGTTTATTTGAGCTAAAAAAATGTTTGAAATGCTTTAAAGATGGCCACATTTCCAAAAACTGTACTCAGAAAATTGAGTGTAAAAAATGTAAGGGACCTCATTTTGTAGCAGTTTGTGCCAAAATTAATCATGAGGAAATGATTAGAATAGGAAACTCAAGTGGGGGAAAGAAAAATTTCACCCAAAATAAGGATAAAGAACCCTGGAAAAAAGGGTCAACTAATTGTGCCGAGGAAGAAAATAATCCGGAACAAAATGATGAAAATACTCAGGAATCACTATTCCTAGAGGAAGAGGCATTCGTAGTAGACGAGGAAGTCATCTTATCAGAGGGGAAAAATAAAGTTGTATTAATGAGCAATACTCACGAATTTAAAAATGGAATGTATGGTAATGGAGAAGAAGGGACAACTTTATATGATCCCGGATCCACCTCAAATTATATCACCAATTCATTGGCAAAAAAGTTAAAATTATCAATTTTGAAAAGAGAAAATACTAGAGTTAGTGGGTATGGGGGAAGTGAATCCTCCTTCCAATCAGGGATTGTAAAAGTATATGTAAAAGGAGTTGATGAAAATTATTATCCCCTTCTATGTAAAACTTCACCTGCACTGGAAAAAATGCTCATAACGGTGACTTATGTCACTGATGAAAGAATTCCCAGAGTAAAAACACGGAAAGTCAAACCTGACCTCATGTTAGGGGTTATCGATTTCTGGCGTATTTTTGAGCGCAAAAAGAGATTATCTCCAAGAACATACCGAATATTTACTAAACTGGGTGCTTTTGATTGTGGTGAAATGAAAATTGATAAACCAATCACTTCCTATGCTTATGTAATGGAAGATGAATACGAAATTGGGGGAAAGAATCCTAAAGATATATCCTATCCTGGGAATTTCTGGGATCTGGAAATTTTGGGTATTAAAGAAAATCCGAATACTACGCGAATAGATGAAGAGGATGAAGCCATGAAACAATTTGAAAATAATTTAAGACAATTAAATGATGGCAGATATGAAGTTGCATGGCCATGGAAAAATGGAATACCTAAACTATCATCAAATTTTGGAAAAACATATGGGAGATTTATGAATTTATATCAAAAACATGGAATTAAAATCATGGAAAAATGTGAACAAATAATAAACGAACAATTAACATTGGGAATGGTAGAAGACGCCCCAATCGAAACTGGGGAATTGTGCCATTATATTCCATTCCAAGTTATTTTGAAGGAAAGTTCCTCATTTACTAAGGCACGAATGGTATTCGACCCATCAGCTAAAACCAGAGAAGGATTATCTTTAAATCAGCAATTATTAACTGGACCGAATTTATTGCCCAAATTAGCGGGCGTTCTACTCCGCATTAGGACCTATTCATTACTATTAATATGTGATATAGAGAAGGCATTTCTACAGATTGCCCTGAGGGAATCTGATCGAGATGCCACCAGATTTCTATGGGTTCATGACATAAATAAACCACCAAAAGGGGATAATTTGAGAATTTTGAGATTCTCTAGAGTCCCATTTGGGTTTGTCTCATCACCATTTCTTCTCATAGCCACTGTTATTCACCATCTGAATAAATATAATATGCCATTAACCAGAGAATTAATTGATAACCTATATATGGATAATATGGCTAGCAAAGCCAATTCAGTCGAAGAAGCCGTTGATAATTATCACAAAATTAAAGAAATTTTTAGAAAAGCTAAAATGAATGTTAGGGAATTTATATCAAATTCCAAGAAGGTTAATGATCAAATTAATAAAGAAGACCAACATCCTGGAATTAAAGGAGGAACAATTAAAATGTTGGGGGTGCAATGGAGTCATAGTGAAGACACTCTGTTAATTAAAATGCCTACTATTCCAAAATCAGAATCTATTAGCAAAAGGAATTTACTAGCGTATATTCACAGTATATTTGATCCTCATGGTCTACTTTCACCAGTAACAGTTTCAGCTAAATTATTATATCAGAAAGTTTGTAATAGAAAAGTAAATTGGGAGGATAAACTAAACGATGAGGAAATGAAGGAATGGGATAAAATTAGTAAAACTTGGGATAATGTTCATTATTCATTTCTTAGAAATATTGATTATGGTGGAAAAAGGGACTTGCATTGTTTTGTTGATGCATCGATGAATTGTTATGCTGCTGTAGTGTATCTTCGAACGCAAATTGAGAGTGATTTCCCTAAATCACATTTAATATTTTCAAAAAATAGAATAAAACCAATCGACAAAAATCTAACAATCCCACGTTTGGAATTATTAGCAGCGCTCATCGGATTTAGAGCTGCGAAATTCGTAGAGCAAGAAATCAAATTAAAAATTGAAAATATTACTATTTGGTCCGACAGCCAAATAGCATTATACTGGATTGGTACTCCACACGATGATAAAAAATTTGAAAATAATAAATTTGTAAGAAATCGTTTAATGGAAATTCAATCGGACAAAAATGTAATATTTCGATATGTTCCTACCAAACAAAATCCAGCGGATATTTCTTGTAGAGGGTGTGAAGTCATGGATCTTAAAATTAACAGTTTATGGTGGTATGGGCCTAAATGGCTAAAACAAGATTATTCATATTGGCCTGCCATTATTCAAATCGAACCCAAAGAGGAAAAAGATTGGGAAGAGGATATCCCAATTCAACAAAATCACGAAGAATCATTTATTACTGAATTAAATTTCGAAAATTCAACCATTGACCCTTCTCGATTCAGTTCATTTTGGAGATTGTTATATACATTAATGTTTGTACTCAGATTCTGCAAAATGTTTGTTTGGAAAAAATGCTCTAAATTACCTTCAGGAATAGAAAAACTAAATAAAATTACTGCTGGGGAAATAAATACAGCAGTAAAAGAAAATGATGAATTTAAAATAGGAAAACCGTTCATGGCATCAGATATAGAAATAGCTGAAAAAATATTAATCAAAGAAGCTCAAAATCGCCATCCATTGACAGATCAAAAGAAAAAAGAATTACAAATATATAGCGACGAATTTGGGATATTAAGGTGTAGGAGTAGATTACAAAATAATACATATACATTCGACTTCACTAATCCCATATACTTGCCATATAATGATCCATTCACTAAACTCTTAATATTAAAAATACATAATCTATTACTACATGGATCGGCTTCATTAGTACATTCATCACTCAAAAATAGATTTTATTTAGAAAGGGCAAGAAGTACAATAAAAAAGACTCTAAAAGAATGCAAGGGGAATTGTAGAGAATTTAGAAAATATCAACTAGAGAAAATGCCGCCTTATCCAAATTATAGATTGGAAAAGGCTATTGTATTTGAATATACGGGGCTTGATTTTATGGGTCCAATTAATATGAAAAGAAATGGAGAAATCATTAAAGGATGGATATTATTGTTGACATGTCTTGTAAGTAGATGTGTCCATTTAGAGATTGTTACAGACATGACAACCACATCATTTCTAAATGCTTTTAGAATGTTCGTAGCAAGAAGGACAAAACCGAAAATTATAGTATCAGATAATGGTGCACAATTTCATTTGGGGAAGAAAATTTTAGATTTATTATGGAAGAATCTACCCAATGATGAAGGAGTCACAACATATATGGCTAAAGAGGGAATAAACTGGAAGTTTAATACGCCACTTTCACCGTGGCAAGGTGGAATTTTTGAGAGAATTAACGGACTTATAAAAAATTGCTGTCGGAAAGCATTAGGAAGGAAAATTTTACAGGAAGATGATTTTAGAGTATTCATTAGCGAAGTAGAAGCAGTACTCAATTGCCGTCCAATTATTCCCGTAACTGATGATTTAGACTCATTTGTTTTAAGACCGATTGATTTTATCTATCCAGGGGCAATGCCCGGATTACCCAATCATAATAATCCAGATGATGATGATACTTATTTACCAAAAAATGTTGAAAGTGCTGAGAAACTATTAGAAATTTGGAACAAAAAATCAAATACAATAAATAAATTTTGGGACATTTGGGCTGTTGAATATCTAAATATTTTGAGAGAACGTACTCAATTTCACAGACAAAATAATAAAAATATAATTAAAGCATTACCAAAAGTTAATGAGATTGTCATGATACAAGAAGATGATATGGTAAAGGGGACATGGAAAATAGGCAAAATTGTTGAAGTTATTTCACCGCGGAGAATAGCAGTAAAACTGCCAAATGGTAATATTGTTCACAGACCTCCGTCTCTTCTCTACTCACTAGAAGTCCCCAAAGAAGCTGAAAGTGAAGCAAACGAAGAAACAAATATTGCTATAAAAACTAGGCTGATGGGGAAGAACGTGCAAAAAGCACGTAATAATCAATCGAAAAAATTAAATTATGTTAATAAGCTGAGAAAAAATTGTCTAATGTGTGGTAATACTCATTTGAAAAAATTAAAGAAATTCAATCCATTTATAATCTCACTAATAAGCATTTATTTTATCATCACTAATGTATTATCACAAAATCCAATGATTTGTCCAATGACTGATTCTAGTCAATATTGGAAAATTGAAGATGATATATTACCCTGTGCAAATTTTACAATCGATCCTCCATTACCAACTGTCCACACGTTTGATGTATATGAACCAAATTTGGACTTAGTCAGTTTAGAAGCAGCGCATTGCTCAATAATTGAGGAAATTGTTCATTATAAAACAGATTTAGTAAATATTCCTCACTCTCATTACGAGTATAAAAATAAATCAGTCACTCAAGAAGAGTGTAATAGAATGTGGAAATTAAATAGATGTTCTGAAGGAATTCTGATGGGAGAATATAATAATAAGAGAACCCAAAATAAACCAGATGTAGATTTCACTTATTGGCAAATTGGATACAAAAATGCATCAATAACTAACTGCTTTTATACGAAATCATTAATATATGTAAAACCAGGCAGTAAAATTCTATCTTCACCTTTAAGTGAAATTAGTCATTGCAAGTATCAATTAGGGACATGTACTCTAAAGGATGAATCCATATTGATCTGGGAAGTAGATAATAAGGATGAAAGATTATGTAAATTAAGAAAGATAGCGAAATGGACTGGGACATTTATGGGTGATATATGGCTTGCTGAAAATAATATCTTCGCTCTTTCTTTTACTTCAAATATCCAAGAAATTAATGATTGTGATAATAAATTTATTATCACTAATCAAGATTACGCTGTTCCAAAAATACAATATGAAATGATTAAGATAAAAATTAAAAAAAGACTCAAACGAACAATTACAGAACCACAAGATGGGATGGTTAAAGGAAGCCAATTAGCTGCAGAATTAACAGCAAATCAAGTTTTATCCACCAATAACACAAGACGAGCATTCAATCACTTAGCTTCATTAATTTGCTCCATAAGAGGGAGTCAAATGGTTGGAAAAATGTTAAGAGGATTGGATTCGACCTCGGTTGCTAGACTCGTATTAAATAATACATATGTTGTAGGAAAATGGATCTCTAATAATATTTTAGAGACTATACATTGTTTACCAATTCCCATAATGAATATCTCATTTGTCGCCTCTGAAAAATGTTATGACAGATTAAGTATAAATGCAACAA
>CAMLKV010000081.1 GCA_946480635.1 uncultured Flavobacterium sp. | reverse complement strand
TGAACATACTTTAGTTGCATCCATCAGCTTTTCGAAGATATTATGGTTTTGAATTGCTGCTTCCTGAATGATAGCCAATTGCTCTTCCACTTTATCTTTGTTAGCCGCATGCAAATGATCTAACATTACGATTTGATATTGTTTTTCTTCTTCTGTTGCACGGATAACTTCTGCAGGAATAACTGTTGGTGAACCTTTAGAACTTAAGAATGTATTTACACCAATAATTGGGAACTCACCCGTATGTTTCAATGTTTCGTAGTACAAACTTTCTTCTTGAATTTTAGAACGTTGATACATTGTTTCCATCGCTCCTAAAACGCCTCCACGCTCTGTAATTCTGTCGAATTCTTGTAAAACCGCTTCTTCCACTAAATCCGTTAATTCTTCAATAATGAAAGAACCTTGAATTGGGTTTTCGTTTTTCGCTAAACCTAATTCTTTATTAATAATCAGCTGAATGGCCATTGCTCTACGTACTGATTCTTCTGTTGGAGTTGTAATAGCCTCATCATATGCATTTGTATGTAATGAGTTACAGTTATCGTAAATCGCGTATAACGCTTGTAATGTAGTACGAATATCGTTGAAGTCAATTTCTTGTGCGTGTAACGAACGTCCAGAAGTTTGAATGTGGTATTTCAACATTTGTGCTCTTTCGTTCGCTCCGTATTTGTTCTTTAAAGCTTTCGCCCAAATTTTACGAGCTACTCGACCAATTACTGCATATTCTGGATCGATACCATTCGAGAAGAAGAATGATAAGTTTGGTCCGAAATCGTTGATATTCATTCCTCGACTTAAATAGTATTCCACGTAAGTGAAACCATTTGCCAATGTGAAAGCTAACTGTGTGATAGGATTTGCTCCTGCTTCAGCAATATGGTAACCGGAAATCGAAACTGAGTAGAAATTACGAACGTTTTCTTTAATGAAATATTCTTGCACGTCACCCATTAAACGTAAAGCAAATTCTGTAGAGAAAATACAAGTATTTTGCGCTTGATCTTCTTTTAAAATATCTGCCTGAACTGTTCCTCGAACTTGTGCTAAGGTTTTTATTTTGATATCGTTATAAACATCTAATGGTAAAACTTCATCACCAGTTACTCCTAAAAGCATTAATCCTAATCCGTTATTTCCTTCTGGTAATTCACCTTGGTACGACGGACGAGCAACACCTTTCTTCTTATAAATTTCAGTGATTTTCGCTTCAACTTCTTTCTCTAACCCGTTTTCAACGATGTATTTTTCACAATTTTGGTCAATCGCCGCATTCATGAAGAATCCCAATAACATTGGTGCTGGTCCGTTAATTGTCATCGAAACAGAAGTTGCTGGATGACTTAAATCGAAACCTGAATATAATTTTTTTGCATCATCTAAACAACAAATAGAAACTCCGGCATTTCCGATTTTTCCATAAATATCAGGACGAACGTGTGGATCATTTCCGTAAAGTGTTACCGAGTCGAAAGCTGTAGATAAACGCTTCGCTCCAGCACTTACGTAATGGAAACGTTTATTAGTTCTTTCTGGCCCACCTTCTCCAGCAAACATACGAGATGGATCTTCCCCTTCACGTTTAAAAGGATATAATCCTGATGCAAATGGAAATTCACCCGGTACATTTTCCTGTAGGTTCCATTTTAAGATATCACCCCAAGCTTTGTATTTTGGTAGTGCCACTTTCGGGATTTGAGAATGTGACAAACTTTCGGTGTGTGTAGCAATCTTAATTTCCTTATCACGTACTTTAAACGAGTATACTGGATTTTTATATTTATTTACTTTATCATCCCAAGTTAAAATGATTTCCCAGTTGTAAGGGTCTAAATTCATTTTTACTCGGTCAAACTCTTTTGTCAATAATGACAAGAATTCTTTTTTATCTGCCGAATGATTTAAAGATTCTTCAACAATTCCTGATTTATCAATTTTAGGCACTCTACCCGAAACTGTTTCAATTGTTTTGAAGATACCGTATAATTTTTGAGCCACATCAACTTGCGACAATGCAGTTTCATCATATTTACGATTATTTTCTGCAATTTCAGATAAATAACGTGTTCTGTGTGGTGGAATCACGAAGATTTTCTCACTCATTTCACGTGTAATTTCGAAAGTTGAATGCAAATCGATACCCGTTTTCTCTACAATTTTATCCATGATAGATTTGTAAAGGGTATTCATACCAGGATCGTTGAACTGTGATGCAATAGTCCCGAAAACCGGCATTTTATCAGGATCAACATCCCATAAATTATGGTTGCGTTGGTATTGTTTTTTTACATCACGAAGTGCATCTAAAGCTCCGCGTTTGTCAAATTTATTCAAGGCTACCAAATCAGCGAAATCTAACATATCGATTTTCTCTAATTGAGTTGCTGCTCCGAATTCTGGAGTCATTACATATAACGATACATCAGAGTGATCCATAATTTCCGTATCTGACTGCCCAATACCCGAAGTTTCTAAAACAATCAAATCGTATTTCGCTGCCTTTAGTACTTCAATAGCTTCCTGAACGTATTTTGACAAGGCCAAATTAGATTGACGGGTTGCCAATGAACGCATATAAACACGAGGATTATTAATAGCATTCATACGAATTCTATCACCTAACAAAGCTCCTCCTGTTTTACGTTTTGAAGGATCTACAGAAATTAATCCAATCGTTTTTTCAGGGAAATCAATTAAAAAACGACGTACCAACTCATCCACTAAAGACGATTTACCAGCACCTCCCGTTCCAGTAATTCCTAGCACCGGAGTTTTACTGTCTTGATTTATTTTAGCAATTTTTTCTAAAGCAGGTTTTGCGACTTCTGGGAAATTTTCTGCAGAAGAAATCACACGAGCGATTGCTGTCGGATTTTTATCTTCCAAATGATTTACTTCACCATTCAACACTTGTCCAACAGGATAATCAGAACGTTGTACTAAATCATTAATCATTCCTTGTAATCCTAATTCACGTCCGTCATCTGGTGAATAGATTCTTTCTATACCATATTCGTGTAATTCAGAAATTTCAGAAGGAAGGATTACACCACCACCGCCTCCGAAGATTTTGATATGACCAGCTCCTTTTTCTTTGAGCAAATCATACATATATTTAAAATATTCGTTGTGACCCCCTTGATAAGAAGTCATTGCAATAGCATTTGCATCTTCCTGGATTGCTGTGTTTACTACTTCTTCCACACTTCTGTCGTGCCCAAGATGAATTACTTCAACACCAGTAGCCTGAATAATGCGTCGCATAATATTAATTGCTGCATCATGTCCGTCGAAAAGCGAAGCCGCAGTTACAATTCTAACTTTATTTTTTGGTTGATAAGGTTGTACTTGTTCCATTGTTATGGTAATAAATTTGTGTTGCAATTTACATATTTCTAAAAAATTAAAAGCCTTATTTTTTGTATTATTACGAATAAAAAAGAGTCATTACAAAACTTCTGTAAAATTTATCTCACCATTTAGAGTTCATTTTACATTTTACTTAAAAAAACAACTCCATTTATTAAATCAATCTGTAAGGATTTAAAAAAAGGCATGGACTTTGATTACCTTTGGTAAACCAAATTTTTATATATGAAAAAGATATTCCTACTATTATTTTTAATTCCATTTGTGAGCAACGCACAATTAAAAGATTTACTTAAAAAAGCAGAAGAACAACTTACTTCAATCACTAAAAAAGATGGAGGATTAGACATTGCAGCTGGTTTAAAAGAAGCTTTAAACAAAGGTGTAGATGTTCAAGTAACTAAATTAACAGCTACAGATGGTTTTTACAAAAATCAAGCAGTAAAGATTTTAATGCCAGAAGAACTTCAAAAAGTAGACAAAGCTTTACGTAAAATGGGAATGTCTAAATTGGCAGATGACGGTGTTAAAGCTTTGAACAGAGCTGCCGAAGATGCTGTAAAAGAATCGACACCAATTTTTGTCGATGCGATCAAGAATATTACAATTACAGATGCTAAAAACATCTTACTTGGCAACCAAGATGCTGCAACAAATTACTTACAAGGTTCTACTAGAAATCCGCTTTATGCAAAATTTAATCCTGTTGTGCAAAAATCAATTGGAAAAGTTGGAGCCGATGTCATTTGGAACAACATTATCAAAAAATACAATAGCTTACCTTTGGTATCAAAAGTTAATCCTGACATTAACGATTATGTGACCAATAAAGCGTTAGACGGTGTTTTTAAAATGATAGCTGTGGAAGAGAAAAATATCAGAACTAATATCAAATCAAGAACATCAGACTTATTGGTAAAAGTATTTGCATTACAAGATAAAAAGTAAAACCATGAAAAAAGTTATCGTTTTATTAGCAGCTCTTCCTTTATTTTCAGGCTGTGCCGAAATGCAACAAGTAATTAATCAATTACCTACTGAACAAGGCATATCACAATTTGAAATTGCCTCTGGTTTAAAAGAAGCTTTAAACAATGGAATTGACAAACAAGTAGTCAAACTAACTGCGATTGATGGTTTTTACAAAAATGAATTAGTTAAAATTTTACTTCCTGAAGAATTAAAAAAAGTTGACAAAGGACTTCGCGACATTGGAATGGGTAAATTAGCTGATGAAGGTTTAAAAGTTTTAAATAGAGCTGCAGAAGATGCTGTAAAAGAATCTACTCCAATTTTTGTTGATGCTATTAGAGGAATGACATTTACTGATGCTAAAAATATCCTTTTAGGTGATGAGCGTTCTGCAACAACATACTTACAAAACTCGACTTCAACTGCTTTGTACGGAAAATTTAATCCTGTCATTAAAAACTCATTTACAAAAGTTGGTGCTGATAAAGTTTGGACAAACATTATTACCAAATACAACTCAATTCCATTAGTTAAAAAAGTAAATCCAGATTTAACTGATTACACAACAAATAAAGCTATGGAAGGTGTATTCAAAATGGTTGCCGTAGAAGAGAAAAACATTAGAACAAGTATAGCTTCAAGAACTTCTGATTTATTGAAAAGAGTATTTGCTTTGCAAGACAAGAAATAGTTAAAATTTTCATAATCAATAAGATAATAACATTATCTTAACAATAGCATTCAAAAAAAATACTGACCTTTGTATAAGAAATTCATAGAATTTTGTTTGGTTTGGTTAGTTTACAAAAAAGTCGGTATCTTGATACCGGCTTTTTTATTTATAATGTGCTTCAACCACTTTTTTCACAGAAGGCAAAAACATATAATCTTCTTCCCCCATAATGTAAAATGTTGGAATATTTAATTCCACTTGACGGAACCATCTTAACACTGGATTAATCTCAGCAGTTAATTTAAACCACTTGATAAATTCCTTTTGATATAGTTTTTTTGCTTCATTAATAAACAACAAACGAGACTGTTTGTGATTATCTTTTGGCATGATAATGAAAGCAAATAATTTGTATAACACCAAATAAGGAAGTACATATTTGAAAACATTCCCCACTCTCATCAAAATTTGGGAACGGAAATTCATTTTTAGAATAGCGCCACCCATAATCATGCTTTTTACCCTTTCAGGATACATTTCTGCCAATTGACGAATTACAATTGTACCAAGAGAAATACCAACAAAATGTGATGATTGAATTTTAAGATGATCAATCACTTCTATAACATCTTGAGCAATAGATTTGAAAGTATATTTTTTCGTAAAAGAAGTTTTTTTAGAATCACCATGACCTCTCAAATCGAGAACCAAAACATTAAAATGTTTCTGAAATTCTCTAATTTGCTTATACCAAATAGACGAACTACCACCTGCTCCATGAACAAATGTTACCCACTGAGTGCTTGAATGATTCTCGTAAACAGTATAATTTATCACGACTTATTTTTTGACAAATATAGCAGATTAATGGTCATGACCATGTTGCAAGTGCAATTCTCCAATTCTTAGTCGAAGTTTTTTGAAATAATCGAAAGCCTTTACCAATCTGCTTCCGTACCAAGAAAACATTTCTCCATCTACAAAAACAGTTTTTGCATGATGTGTGTACCTGCCCAGTTCGAAAGCATGTTCATCATTAAACGGAAACGGCTCTGAAGAAAGAAACAATAAATCAGGGTCACCTTGAATTCGCATTTTTTGCACAATTACCTCTGGATAACGGCCAGTATATTTTTCATGATTGGCATAAATATTTGTAAACTTATTAAGCTCTAACAAATGATTTATAAAAGTATCTTGAGCAGCAACCATATACGGTTTTCCCCAAATAAAATAGGCTACACTTTGCGTTTCGTAATCCTTAATAAAATTTTGAAAATCTTGTTTTGCGAAATTGATTTTATCAATCCATTTTTGAGATTCTGTACGAACATTAAAAAGCTGCCCGAAGTCCTCAATCATTTTATTGTTATCCTCTATCGTATAAATATCAGTCACCCAAACTGGACATATTTCACTTAATTCCTCAACAATTGCTAAAGTATTTTCTTCTTTGTTACAGATAATTATATCTGGTTGAAGAGCTTTTATTTTATCAACCTTAACTTGCTTAGTTCCTCCAACAATTGTTTTTGTAGATTTAAAATGAAACGGATGCACACAAAACTTAGTAATTCCCACAATTTTATCTTCTAAACCCAAATCGTATAACAATTCTGTTTGAGAAGGCACTAATGAAACTATTCGTTGTGGTGAATTTTCGAAAGTATGTTGATTTCCTATTTGGTCTATAAAAGATTTCAAATTATATTTTATTTTTTAAAGTAATTCCATTTGGAAACATTATAGCTATCAATACTGCAATTAACAAAAAGTTGAATTCTACTCCGTTTCTACCTCCGCCAACTACATACCAACCATCTGGCAAATGGACCATAAAGATTCCAACTATTAAGATTAAGATTGTAACTATTGCTGCTGGTTTTACATATTTATCTATAAGTAATAAAATTGCAGCTACTAGATGCGATAGTTTAATACTCCATGCAAGAGCTAAACCAAAAGGAGCAAAACCAACTTCATTCAAATAAAGATTTCCAAAATCATTTATTCCGTTATTAAACATTCCCGGAACGCTGTGCATTATTAATATAATAGCAACGGCTATACGAAGTATAAAATTTGGTTTCATTAGGCTTTCAGAATTTGTTGCATTTCTTGTTGCAATTTTAAAGCTTCTTCTCTAGCCTTTTGGGCAAAATCATCTCCATTTGAAGCGTAAATAATTCCACGAGAAGAATTAATCAATAATCCAACATTAGCATTCATACCGTACTTGCAAACTTCTTGTAAACTTCCTCCTTGAGCACCAACTCCTGGCACCAATAAAAAGCTATCTGGAACAATTTTTCTAACTTCTGTAAAATATTCAGCTTTTGTTGCGCCCACAACATACATAAGGTTTTCAGAATTTTTCCAAGTTTTTGATGTTTCAATTACCTGTTTATATAACTCTTTTCCGTTTACGTTTAACGTTTGAAAATCGAAAGCACCTTCATTTGATGTTAGCGCCAGCATAATCGTGTGTTTTCCTTCAAAAGCTAAAAAAGGTTCTACTGAATCTTTCCCCATATAAGGCGCCACAGTAACCGAATCGAATTCTAAATCTTCAAAAAAAGCCTTGGCATACATTGAAGAAGTATTCCCAATATCGCCTCGTTTAGCATCGGCAATTGTAAATACATCTGGATAGTTTTGATTTATATAAGCTATTGTTTTTTGTAAAGCTTGCCATCCTTTTATTCCATATGCTTCAAAAAATGCAATATTAGGTTTATAAGCCACACATAAATCATGCGTTGCATCTATAATTGCTTTATTGAATTCAAAAATAGGATCTTCTGTACTTAGTAAATGTTGCGGAATTTTTGTCAAATCAACATCTAAACCTACGCAAAGGAAAGATTTTTTGATTTGAATTTGTTCGATTAGTTGTTGCGTTGTCATTTGTTATAGTTGTTGTGCAAAAGTACAAAGTTGAAACTCAATTCTCAAAATTATATAACATTCTCAAAAAATCATGTAAGAAGTACCTCAACTTGTCGTCGCATCTTTGTCATGTAATCAAAACATTAAAATTTGGAAATTATGAAAACGATGAAAAATTTAATTTTAGGATTAGGGTTGTTAATGGCAAGTACAATGATAGCTCAAAATGAAAAAATGCATAATATGATTAAAGCAGGAGTTAATGGTGGTGTTGCATTACCATCGACAAACGCAACTGCTAATGCAGGTGTTGACCTTGCTTATCAAAACTTAATTGTGCCAGGATTTGGTTTGGGTGTTGCAACAGGTTATAATCATTTTTTTGGAAAAGATAACGACGGAATTAAAAATAATGACTTTGGAATTGTCCCAGTGGCTGGTTTAATTCACATCTATCCTGGCAAAACAGGTTTCTACATTGGATCTGATATTGGGTATGGGTTTTTAGTGGGAGATAAAAAAGTGGCAAGTAACAGTGATGTTGACAGACCCGATGGTGGTTTTTACATAAAACCAGAAATGGGTTGGCATAATCGAAACTGGAACTTCTCTGTTCAATACACCAAGTTATTTACTGGAAGTAAAGGTGAAATTGGAAATCAGGATTATAACGCAGCCAGCGTAGGGGCTGGAGTAA
>CAMLKV010000080.1 GCA_946480635.1 uncultured Flavobacterium sp. | reverse complement strand
AAGAGCCTTTCATTTTGCCTCCAGAACTATTCCACTTTTTAGCATCAATAAATTTTGAAGTACTTAGCTCAATCCTAATTCCATTTACAGTAATTCTTAAATACACAGGTATTAAACCATTTTTCTGAGACTTTGAACTCTTAGAGTAGAAGAGTATAGATATTTTATGTTTCATTTTGCGTTGATTTACGGTTAATCAAATTAAATTATATATCAATTAAATACAAGATGTTCATTTTGTGAACACCTTATTTTACTGGTGTTTTTATCAAATTCGGTTACCTTTATTTTTAGTTTTTCTGGTAACCGAATTGAACACCTACGATTTGTTAATTCATGAATAATTTGAATTGTAATCAAAACAAAAAAGCCTGTAAATCATACGATTTACAGGCTTTTGGTACTAAATAAGATTAATTTTGTGGAGTCGGAGAGAATCGAACTCTCGTCCAAACAAGCAATCAAAAAGCTTTCTACATGTTTAGTTCTTG
This sequence comes from uncultured Flavobacterium sp., assembly GCA_946480635.1. Next base: position 8,164 of record CAMLKV010000080.1, on the reverse strand, counting down.
ATTAAATTTTCGACTAAAAGCGATGCCAAGAACAGCAACCTTTAGCTTAGCTTTATAAATGTCAAGAAGGATTCAAAGCATTACCTTCTCTAGGTTTACTTTTACGGTTCCCCTAAATCAACCGCCATAAACCAAGGCTTTTGAGGAGAATCTAGCTTCCCGACCTTGTCGGGACTAGGCAAATCGTACTATAATTCGGATTAAGCAGCTAAAGCGTAATTATTTTCGCCGTGTAAAAATTTGAGACATTATATTAATGAGCAACACCTCAATGCTCAACATGCTTACTGATTAATTCCACTCGCTGTCAAAACCAGTCGACCCCCAGTATTTTGGCAAAAGTACTAAAATTATATCAAATTTTATTCCAAAGTTTCTTCTTTACTTTTTATTTCAAATGGATAATCTCCAAAAAGTGACGACAATAATTTTAATCGATAAGTACATCTGGTGTACTTGTTAGATAAACATATTAATGTAACTTTTTCATCTTTAAGTTTAATGTATGCCGAGGTATTTCCGTGCCACCATCCATTATGATAAAACATCTTTTTGCCATCTTCCCATTCTAAAAGTCTTATCCCCAAACCATAATTTCTGGTTCCTTTACTTTCATAGCTATATCCTTTAAACATTTCTGAAAGTAATTTTTTGTTTAAAAAAGTGGGACTATAAGTAGCCATATCAAATTTTAGAATATCTCTTGAGGTTGAATATATATTTTTGTCTCCGTAAATATCATCAAGATAATTGTATGCGTATCTTATCTTGTTTCCTTTGTAAGAATGACTGGCAGTTTTTGAATCTTTTTTTAAATCGAAAACAAATGTGTTTTTCATATCTAGTGGTTCAAAAATTAATTTTTTCATTGCACTACGATAATCCATTTTGGTCACTTTCTCTATAATTAAAGCTAATAGCGCGTAATTAGTGTTACAGTAACTGAATCTTGAGTCTGTTTTAAATTCAAGTTGAACATTAAATTTATTTATAAACGGAATAAGATCTTTGTTTCGTAGTGTATCTCTTTTACTCCACTCACTACTTTTATCAGTAAAATAGCTGTAATTTCTAATGCCACTTCGATGATTGAGTAGCGTTCTTACGGTTACATCTTCATAAGGGAAATCGTCAAGGATTGTGTTTACTTTTTGATCTAATTTGATTTGTTTAGAGTCAACAAGTAACATTGTAGCAGTTGCAGTCAAAACTTTACTCAGTGAAGCAATATGTATTGGAGTCTCTGCTGTTATAGCTTTCTTTTCTTCAAAGTTGGACATACCTCTATAGCTCTCATAAATAATATGCCCATTTTTTGCAACAAGCATACTTCCAGAGAAATCGTTAGGGACATATACTTTATTATAGAACTCTTGAATGGTGTTTTTTATTTTTTGTGCTTCTGTTTTGTTAATCTCTGGTAAGTTATTATCAAATGGAAGCATCGCATATACAGCACCAACTTTTGATTTTTCTTTTTTTATTTTTAGTTCCTTTTTTTTCTCACTACATGAAGATGAGATAATTAAAAAGAATGTTAGTAGGATTATATTTACAGTATGTTTAATTGTCATTTTTTAAAGGCTAAAAAACAAATATATATAAAGAAAAAGCGAAATAAAATACCGTAAACAAATTTATTTTGAGTTGTAAAAGATTTTTAAAGTGTTATATTTGTAACAATTGATCTGTTATTAGTTATAATAATCAATTTACTTAAAATCAAGTATTTATATGAAATTCGGTATTATTAAAGAAAGAAAAAATCCACCTGATAGAAGAGTTGTTTTTACTCCTGAAGAATTGGTAAAGCTTAAAAATCAATTCCCTCAAGCGGAAATAAAAGTTGAAACTTCAGATATCAGAATTTTTCCTGATACCGAATACACAAAATTAGGTTTTGAAGTTACTCAAGATGTTTCCGACTGTGATGTTTTAATTGGTGTAAAGGAAGTTCCTGTTGATGCTTTAATTCCTAATAAAAAATACTTTTTCTTTTCACATACAATAAAGAAACAGCCTTATAACAGAAAGTTATTAGTTGCGTGTTTAGAGAAAAATATCGAATTAATTGATCATGAGACTATTGTAAATGAAACGAATCATCGTTTAATTGGTTTTGGCCGTTACGCGGGTATTGTTGGAGCATATAATGGTTTTAGAGCTTTCGGGATTAAATATGAACTCTTCACTCTGCCTAAAGCCGAAACTCTTGCTGATAAAGCTGCATTAGTAGAACGTTTACGTCGTCCTGTCTTACCTCCAATCAAAATTGTGCTTACAGGTCATGGTAAAGTTGGAATGGGAGCAAAGGAAATTCTGGATGACATGAAAATTAAACAGGTCTCAATTGAAGATTATTTAACTAAAACATATACCCAACCTGTTTATACTCAAATTGATGTGTTGGATTACAACAAAAGAATAGATGGAAAACCTTCTGATAAAAAAGATTTCTATACTAATCCACAGGACTACACTTCTGATTTTGAGCGTTTCACCAAAGTATCTGATATCTTTATGGCAGGGCATTTTTATGGAAATGGTGCTCCAGTGATTTTAACTCGTGATATGTTAAAAGCAGCTGACAACAAAATTAAAGTGGTAGCAGATATTTCATGTGATGTAGCTGGACCAATTGCTTGTACCTTAAGAGCATCAACTATTGCAGAGCCTTTGTATGGTTATTATCCTAGTGAAAATAAAGAAGTAGATGTTAATCACCCTGCAGCGATTGTTGTAATGGCTGTTGATAATTTACCTTGTGAACTCCCTAAAGATGCTAGTGAAGGATTTGGTGAAATGTTTTTAGAACATGTAATCCCAGCTTTTTATAACAATGATAAAGATGGAATTTTAGAAAGAGCTGCAATTTGTAAAAATGGTAAACTTACAGATAGATTCAAGTACCTGCAAGATTATGTTGATGGTAAAGAATAGGTTTTTATAAAAAATCGATTAGCAAAATAACAAAACTAAATTTTAAGGCCTCAATTTTTGAGGCTTTTTCATTTCTTAGAAATATTACTTAAAATCATCTTAAAATTATAGGGAAAATGGCCAAACTGGATTACTTTTGAAAGAACCAAACCATAAAAAATGAAGACAACTATTTCCTTATTATTGTTATCAACTACTTTAGGATTTTCACAAACATCGGATGAAGAACAATTAAAAAACATTTATAATCAAGCTTTAACAAATGCTAAATGTTACTCACAATTAGACTATTTATCAAATAAAATTGGCCATAGATTATCTGGATCCATAGGTGCAGAAAAAGCTGTGGAATACACCAAACAGCAAATGGAGGCTTCGGGAGCTTTTGATAAAGTTTATTTGCAAGAAGTAATGGTTCCTAAATGGGTTAGAGGTGAAAAGGAATCGGCTTATATTAGTACAGATGGAAAAAAAATATCAGTGCCAATTTGTGCTTTGGGAAGAAGTATAGCAACTCCTAAAACTGGAATTTTAGCTGAAGTTGTAGAAGTGAAATCCCTAGATGAATTAAAAACTCTAGGAGAAGAAAAGCTAAAAGGAAAGATAGTTTTTTTTAATCGACCAATGGATGATGCGCAAATAGAGGCCTTTGTGTCGTATTCTAAAGCAGGTGATCAACGAAGAGCAGGAGCAATGGAAGCTGCAAAATATGGCGCTTTAGGAACAATTGTTCGTTCATTAAATTTTAGATTGGATGATTTTCCTCACACAGGCGCTATGACATATGGCGATTTACCTAAAGAAAAGTACATTCCTGCCTGTGCTATTAGTACTAATGGTGCTGAATTGTTAAGCAAGTCTTTAAAACAAAATCCAAAATTAAAATTCTATTTCAAGCAATCTTGTCGTCAAGAAGAAGATGTTTTGTCATATAATGTAGTTGGAGAAATTAAGGGCAGTGTAACACCAGAAAATATTATGGTAGTAGGAGGTCATTTAGATTCTTGGGATTTAGCTGATGGTTCTCATGACGACGGTGCTGGATGCGTTCAAAGTATGGAAGTTGCAAATATTTTTAAAAATTTAGGATACAAACCAAAAAATACTATTCGTGTCGTTTTGTTCATGAATGAAGAAAATGGAACAAAAGGTGGCGAAAAGTATGCAGAACTAGCTAAAAAGAACAATGAAAATCACATTTTTGCCTTGGAAAGTGATTCAGGAGGATTTGTGCCAAGAGGTTTTTCATTTGAATCAGATGAAGAAAGTTTGAAAAAGTTCCAAAGCTGGAAACCTTTGTTTGAACCTTATTTAATTCACACTTTTGTTAAAGGGCATAGTGGATCAGATATTGAAGATTTAACATCTAATAAAATCGTAAAAGCAGGATTACGTCCAGATTCTCAACGTTATTTTGATTATCATCATGCAGCAAATGATAAATTTGATGCCATTAATAAACGAGAGTTAGAACTTGGTGCTGCCACAATGACTTCATTGATTTATTTGATTGATAAATATGGAATATAAAAAAAGCGCCTTAGGCGCTTTTCTTTTTTAATAACTAATTCTACTTCCACTCAATTTTTCTTGAGAAGTACATAACTGCTCCTAGAATTGCAAATAACCCAATGCTTCCTACTAATAATGCGTAGCTTTCTAATTGAATGATAACGTAGATAAAAGTGTATAAAGCAGTTAATGCAATGCCGATAAAACCAGCAAACTTATTGTTTAATATTGATTTTGAATACAAACCAATCATTATCACAACCGACAATCCCGCAATTAAATAAGCCAATGTAAAGCTTGAATGTTCTGTGATTGAAATTAATAAAGTGTAGAACATAATTAACGCTAATCCAATCATACTATATTGGAAAATATGTATACTAATTTTGCTTATCGATTGTATTAAAAAGAATACCAAGAAAGTTAACCCAATTACTAAAAAGCCATATTTTGAAGCTCGTTCGTTTTGCTGATATTCATCAACAGTTTCTATAAATTTTGCTCCAAAAGCATATTCATTTAAATTCGGGATTTTTTCTAAATGTTGTTGTGAAAATGCTCTGTTGATATCTAATATTTTCCAATCAGCATGAAATCCTTTTTTGTTAATCGTTTTTGTAGTGTCATTTGCTGCAAAAGCCCCTTCAAAGCTAGGCGAGTCCCAGTCAGAGTCAATGCTTACTGTGCTTTTCTTTCCAATTGGAATAAACTTTATGCTGTTGCTTCCGTTGTACTCCATATTAAAATTGAAATTTAAAGCATTACTTTTACTCAAAGCGTTATAATCAAACTTATCTGATTCTAAAGTTCCGTAGAAATTATCTTCATCAGATTTTGATTCAAAATTCATCTTTTGATTATTCAAAGCGATGTTCAAATCACTTTTAATACTTTTTAAATTTGTTGTTTTTACCACAATAGATGCTTGATTCCAGATTAAATCTTCAGTTTTAATACCGAGCTTTTCAAAATTTAGTTTGCCAAAATTTCCTTGAAAATTCATGTTGGCAGTAAAAACTACATTGTTGTAAATACCTCTTTTTAGTGAAGTGTTTTTCTTAGCATTCGTTTTACTGTTAAAATTTTCAGGGAAGAAAAAAGCATTTTTTGTTGTGATTTTCTTTTCAATAGTTACAGCTCCAGTTCTTGGATTTGTAATATTGTATTCGTCATATGATTTGTACGGAATTTTTAGAATTGGCCCATAAAAGTAAATGTCTTTTCCCCAAAGGTTTGACACTTCTTCTACGACCTCCTTTTTGCGATTAGAGCGTTCTGAAATCAAATCTTTTACAAATTCTAATGGTATAAGTAGTATTAGTGTTAAAAAGCCTACCATGGCCATTTTTACTGTTGTTGACTGAAAAAAACTGTTTTTTAATTGATTGAATTGTGTTTCCATTGTTGTTGATTTAAAAAGGTTGTAAACTGTTAAATTTGTTTGCTACTATCATAAAATAGAAGTATGCGATTGGTATATTGCTAAGGACAATTAGTAATCGGATTAAAATATCTTCCTTATTGCTTTGTGTAAGTAATTGATACAATAAATTGATAAGAAGTAACACATTAAAAATTAGTGCTACAGCTACATAATATATCCCAATAATAATCAGATTATCACTTGGAAAAAGCATGTATGTGATGAATAAAAAGGTGCCAATGCCAAAACTTCCTAAGGCAAAGGCAGTTGAAAAAGGAATGTTGTTAATTGTTTTCATTTATATTTAAAAGAACTTTGAATTTCAAAGTAATTATATAAAAAAATAGATTATGTTTTAGATAAAAGTTTTTCAAGTGCGTCAATATGCTCCTGGAATGCTTTACGTCCTTCTTTTGTGGCTTTATAGCTAGTGTTTGGTTTTTTTCCAATGAACTGCTTTTCTACAACAATATAATTTTCACCTTCCAATGCTTTTGCATGGCTGGCTAAATTTCCATCGGTAACACCTAATAATTCTTTAAGAGTAGTAAAGTCGGCACTTTCGTTAACCATAAGTACAGACATGATACCCAAACGAATTCGGTGATCAAAGGCTTTGTTGATATTTTGAATTATGTTTTTCAATTAATTTTTTTGTTGTAATATAAAAAAATTGACCTGTTAAAAGTATTATGAAATATATTATACTATAAAATATTCCAGTAATTGGAGCTAGATTTCTTCCTAAATCAGAAGTTACCTCTCTCATTAGTTTTTGTTGTTCACTTGTTTGTTCCTCAACAGAAAAAAATCCATCTTGATTTAAATCAAAAATTTCTAACTGATGTTTAAGATAAATATTTGTTCCAAATACCCAAATTACTGCTAAAACATAAAATATTAACGAACAAATAGCTGTTTGATTTAATATTGAATATTTATTTCCATAATACTGCTTAACAAGTATGAAAACAGCAATGTTAACTGTTATGAAAAGAATAAATGATATCATTACTTCCTATCATATTTAAAATGCATCATTCCACCATAAACAATATGACACAATCCAAAACCGATGGCCCAAAAGTACAAACCAAATCTTGAAAATTCAACAGCTAATAATCCTAAAATAATTTCGGTAATGCCTAAATATCTTACATCACGCAATGTGTATTTACTGGCATTTAAACAGGCTAAGCCATAAAACAATAATGTTATAGGCGCAACCAAACCGTAATGGCCATGACGAAGTAGGAGTAGAGCAAAAATTCCTCCTGTTACTAATGGAATTAAAAAATTGATTAAAAGCCTTCTTGATGATGGGTTCCATACATTTTCACCCATTTTCTTAGCTTTTCTAACAGTCATTATATAAGCAGTTAATAGTGAAGCAGCTAAAACAACTAATGCAGTAACTATTATCTTCTTAAATGTATCACTTTCTAAGGTTATGTACATGTCTTTATGGCTTAGAATTAAGCCATTTACATAGATGGCACCTACGATGGCATAAATACCAGCAAGGACTCCAGATAAACCACTTAGAGAAATGAATTGCGACGATTGTGACATCATTTGTTTGATGTCTTTAATGTCTTGTAAATAATTGTTAGATTCCATTTTAGAGAAATTTAATTTCCAGATTATTTAGCTTATGAACCAGCAAACGGTGAGTTAAATATACCTACTGCCAATTCAATCCAGATAAGCAAAAATACAATTACTAGTAATGCAATTAAGCCTAATCTAAAAGTTTTGTTAGAAATTTTCCTAAAAACAAATTCACAGGTAAAGCCTAAAGCTAATAGTAATATTCCCATAGCGATAAAGTCACCAAGACTCCAGTTAACTTCGCTTGTAAATTTCATTCCAATTAGTGGAATAAGTAATAAAAGACATGTGCCTCCTAAAACGAATAGTTGATTTTTGTTTAACATAGTTATTAAAATTTAAAAGAACTTTGAAAAACAAAGTAAATTAAAATTTTTATGATAACCAAACAAATTTTAATTTTTTTAAGAAATGAATTATTGAAAGTAGTTGTATTCTATTTTAATTGTTTTTTCAGTTTTGTCTTTAATGAATTTGAATGTACTTAGCTGTTTTTTATCGTTTAATTGATAGCTGCCAGATAATTTAAAATTGTCTTTGTATTCTTTTGCATTATTCGATTCTGAAGTGAATCTTTCATATAGGTTGTCATTCTTTTTAACTAGTTTTACTTTGTAGTGTTGTAAAACTTCATCTTTTTGATATGAGATAAACTCATATATAAATGGATACTCTTCT
>CAMLKV010000079.1 GCA_946480635.1 uncultured Flavobacterium sp. | reverse complement strand
TCTGTCTAATAAAGGTTCAGGGATTCTTGCAGCTGTCCAGGCAGTATTTCTGATAGTTTTGGTTTCCAAAGGGAAAACTGGACTCTCTCCTGAATCAAAAATATTCTGCTGAATTTCTCTTTTTTCTAAAAGTAGAATTCTGTCTTTGTTGAATTTTTTATGCAAAGCTTCAAGAAACTCTAGAGCATCTTCTGTCAATATATCATCATATGTTGTTTGGTTTTTCACCTCGTAGTTTTTATTGATTGCTAACTCCATTTTGTGTTTATTTAGTTTTTATGCGAACAAACTTATAAAATTAATCTTTACAAAACAAGCGAACGTTCGCAAAATATTTTAAAATTGCAAAATTCATTAAAAGTTATATCTTTGTTTGTAAGTAATAATATCAGTATTTATAATGATTGAAGAAGAGTATATCCGTCTGATTTTTGGTTTGAAAATGAAACAGATGCGGACAGAAAAGAACTTGTCGTTATTTGGTTTGGCTAAAATGACTGGTTTATCTAAATCGTACCTGAACGAAATCGAGAAGGGGAAAAAGTATCCGAAGCGTGATAAAATTCTTTTATTGGCAGATGCCCTGGAGTCCAATTACGATCATTTGGTTTCCTTAAAATTGGATAAAAATCTGGCGCCTATCGGTGAAATTCTACAATCAAACATACTTAAAGAAATACCACTGGAATTATTTGGTATAAAAGAAAGCGATTTGATTGATATCATTGCCGAAGCTCCTGTAAAGGTAAATGCCTTCATCAGTACGCTTTTTGAAATCGCAAAACATTATAACTTGACACGGGAAAGTTTTTTCTTGGCTGCTTTGCGTTCTTATCAGGAAGCCAATAATAATTATTTTGATGAGATTGAAACCCAAGTTGAAAAATTTGCAAAAGCGTATTCCATAGATTTGAATCAACGGTTGACCGTTCCAGAATTGGAAGAAATATTGATTGAAGAATATGGATATACTATTAATAACGATGAATTGTCACAACACAAAGAGTTGATTAATTTGCGTTCTGTTTTTGTACCGACTTCCAAAACATTATTGGTTTCTTCCGAAACAGATGAATCACAACGAATGTTTATTTACGCTAAAGAAATTGCTTACAATTATCTGAATATTTCCGATAGATTATACACGTTTTCATGGATTAAATTTGAACGTTTTGATCAGGTTCTGAATAATTTCTTGGCTTCTTATTTTGCAGGCGCATTATTGATTCCGAGAAAACCATTGGTGAAAAAGCTGAAAACTTTTTTTGAAAAGAAAACCTTCGATGCGGTTGATTTTCAGAATTTAATTGCGGAGTATACAGATTCACCCGAAACTTTTTACCAACGTTTGACTAACATCCTTCCGAAGGATTTTAATCTTAAAAACTTATTCTTTTTACGTTTCAGTTATAGACCAGATCGTAACGATATTAAGTTAACAAAAGAATTACACATTACGAATTTATTGGAACCACATGCTAATGAAAGTTATGAACATTACTGTAGAAGATGGATTTCGTTAAAAACCATAAAAGAAATTCCAAATGTTGATACAGAACATTTGTTCGATACCCAAATTTCGTCTTATACCCATAGCGGAGTGGAATATTTTACTATGTCTTCGGCAACTAAAGATCCATTCAGAAATGGTTACTATAGAAGTATTGGTTTCGGGATTATGATCACACCGAATTCCTCTTCTAAAATAGCTTTCCTAAATGATGGAAAGATTAAAAGACGTGAAGTAGGAGTAACTTGTGAATCTTGTAGAATTGTTGATTGTGCTGAAAGGGTAGCACCGCCAAAAACAGTAGAGAAAAAAGTCAGATTCTCCCAAACCGATGAAGTGGTTCAGGGAATTTTTGAAAAGTATAAATAATAAAAAAGCCGTTCAATTGAACGGCTTTTTTATGATGTATGTGTTTTTATTAGAACATTTCTCTTCCTGCAAAGTGAAAAGCACCTTCAATAGCTGCATTCTCATCAGAATCAGAACCGTGAACTGCATTTTCACCAATTGAAGTAGCGTATTTTTTACGGATTGTTCCTTCAGCTGCATCAGCAGGATTAGTAGCACCGATTAAAGTACGGAAATCTTCAACAGCGTTATCTTTTTCTAAGATAGCAGCCACGATTGGACCTCTAGTCATGAATTCTACTAATTCACCGAAGAAAGGTCTTTCAGAGTGAACAGCATAAAATTTCTGAGCATCAGCCACAGTTAATTGTGTTAATTTTAAAGAAACGATTCTGAAACCACCTTCAGTAATCATGTTTAAAATTCCACCGATGTTTCCTTTTTCAACCGCATCCGGTTTAATCATAGTAAAAGTTCTATTACTTGCCATTTTTTCCTTTTTTAATTTGGGTGCAAAAGTATAACTTTTTAATCAATCTGAAAGAAAAGTTTTGATGATATTTTAGTTAAGTGTTCGCGCTAAACGGAATCCGTAAAACTCATTTGTTTTATTAGGATCAGTGCTTATTCTATTGGCAGTTCTTAAATAATTTTCTTGGCTGTCCCATGAACCACCACGAACCGCTTTTTTCTCCCCTCTTATTGGACCTTTTGGATTGTTTCCGTCTTCAGTCTTGTAATAATCTTTGTTATACCAATCCCAACACCATTCCCATACATTTCCGCTCATGTCATGAATACCTAATTCGTTAGGTAGTTTTGTGCCTACAGCATGAGGTTTTCTATCACTGTTCTTAATCCACCAAGCAATTTCATTGGAATTGTTTGCACCAGCAAAAACATTTCCTTTTGACTTATTTCCGCCTTTAGCTGCAAATTCCCATTCAGCTTCTGTTGGTAAACGGTAACCGTTAGCTGTAAAATCACATTTTACATTTGGCCCTACCGCTATGTATGCTTGTTTTAAACCCTCAACTTTACTTAGCCAATTACAGTATTCAATTGCGTCAAACCAAGTAATATTAGTTATTGGGCTATTATCGTTCCAACCCCATGTTGGAGTTATTGGCATTTTTTTCTTAGTTTTTTTGCAGTAATCTTTCCATTCCCAAACAGTAACTTCCAGTTTGTTGATTTCAAAAGAATTTAATTTTACTTCATGTTGCTTTTGTTCGTCGTTTTCAGCAATACGGTTGTCATCTTTAGAGCCCATCATAAAAGTTCCACCTTCCACCTTTACCATTTCTAGTACAGGGTTTCCTATTCTGTAAAATGATAGTAATGTAAAAGACACAGTGCTTACGAGTATTAATTTTTTTAACATAAGGGTTTTGTTTTGTTATAAAAATTTTAATCAAATCGGGCGCAAAAGTATGTTTAATTATGAATTAAGTTAGGTATTTGTGTGTTTAATCGATATAAATGCAAAAATAATCGTCAAAACGACTATTGTGTTGAAAAATTATCAAAAAAATCATTGGAGGTTGTAATTTTGTATTGAATGATTTTATCTTTTATTGAATACTGCTTTTGTTTTTATTGGTAAACCAATAGTGATAGTTTCAGCGTGGAGAATTTCTATTTTTTTTCAATTACAAAATTTTCCAAAACCAAAATATCAAGAGCAGTTTGTTCAAAAAGAGCAATTGCTTGTTCTGGTGTTTCTACCATTGGCATACCACGTCTGTTCAAGCTCGTGTTTAATAAAACAGAAATCCCCGATTCTTTTTCAAAATATTCAATGAGTTTATAGAAGCGTTCATTCCATTTTTTATTAACAGTTTGTACTCTGGCAGAACCATCTTTATGTGTCGTATTTTCAAGAATTTCGAAGTATTCTTCACGAGTCTTATCTACTAGAATCATGTATGGGCTATTTCTTCCTTTTTCAAAATATTTAGATACTTTTTCTTCTAGTACTGCTGGAGCAAATGGTCTGAAATCTTCCCTGAATTTAATGTTTCTATTGATATGTTCTTTCATTCCTTTTATCCCTGGATGTGCTAAAATACTGCGTCTTCCTAATGCTCTTGGACCAAATTCAGATTCGGCATGTAACCAGGCTATTGTTTTCCCGGAATTAAGATTTGAAGCGCAATAGTGTAGTAATTCATCTTCAAGTTGGAAATGATTTATTTTGAAATTAGTGTAATGCATTTCTTCAATTGCTTTTTGGATGTCATCTTCAGTATATTTTTTCCCAAAGCAAGTTGATTCATTGTGCGAAATTTTAGGCATTTTTAGATGATGTAGCCAACCATAGAAAGCACATCCCAATGCTAATCCGTTATCTGCAGCTGCGGGTTCCAAATAAATGTTTTGCGCTAATTGGATATCTTGTAGTTTGGCGTTGGCTACTGCGTTTAAAGCAACTCCGCCTGAATAGCAAAGGTTAGGATGCGTAAAAAGGGAATAGCGGTTTGCTATACATTTTAAAACTGCATTTTCAACTTGTTCTTGAGCCCATTTTGCTACATCTGCATAATATGTAAAATGTTCTTTGAAATACTCATACCCTTTTGATGGATTTTTTAAAAAAGTTTTCCAGTTTTCGCTAAGATATATATTTTGATTATCAAAATAAAAAGCCTCTATATTAAAAACTCCTGATTTTCCATAAGGTGCTAATCCCATTAGTTTACCAACATCATCCATGTTACCAAATACATAATGGCTTACAGCAGCATAAAAACCTCCTATAGAATGACGAGTAGTAGGTAGTTTTAAATGGTTTTCCTTAGTTTCAGCCATCGGGCTGAAATCCTTATAAATGGTTCTTAATTCTGTTCCGTCATAGTAATAAAAACTATCCTTTTCGCATAACATTTCATTGGCTGTCAAATAATGTGCAGGAACAGTATCTTTTTCTTCAGGATTTAATGCTAAAAATTGTTCTAAAGGACTTCCGCAGCCATCTATAACCATTACAGTACATTCAGTAAAAGGAGAAGTGCCAATCGCACTGTATGCATGGGCAAGATGATGTGAAATAGAAATTATTTCGGGACTGGATTTTTCTGAAAAAAGTCTTTTACCTTTAAACAAATCTCGAGATGGAATGGAGAAATTTTCACTTTGTACAACTAGACTAATATCGTCAAGAGTAATGTTTTCAGCCTCAAGACAGTATTGTATAGCTGCTGTGTCGTTGCCTCCGTCATGTTTTACTCGGGTAATGCGCTCTTTTTCAATTGCTACACAAATTTTTCCGTCTTTTAGTAATACAGTAGAACCATTATGGGATAATCCAGTTCCAAGTATATAAATTGGTTTATTCATTTTTCGATTTTGTTGATCGAAAGTTAAAAATAATCTTTTGATTTAGGAATTGAATTATATTGCTGAATATTGACTGTTTACAGTACAAGTATAGAAAAATTTTGATTTAAAGGATTGAGTTCAGCTAGTAATTTTGAAATCAATAATTGACCGCTTTGTAAATAAAATTCTGAAAAATTCTGTTTTCGCTCCTGTAAACCTTGATTAGGAAATAATTCATTTTGAATCAAAGTTATACGTTCTAATTGATTTGATAATATTCTTTTTTCTGCTTTAAGCAATCTTTTTTCTAGATTTTCCAACCCTTTAATTTGTTTAGCTTCTTGTGCTTTTACGGCTCCAATGAATGACGGATCAGTTCGTTTAGCAATATCGTTTAATGTGATGAATTGTTGCTTTAAAAATTCTTTCTGCTCTGTAAAATCAATGGTCAAACTGGATAATTCTCGGGTTTTCTTATTAATTAAATCCTGCTGTTTCGTAAATAAATCAGACCAGCTTAATTCTAGTTTATCAATTTTTTGAATTTGTTTTTCCGTAGCAATCAATACAGAATTTCGAACTAATGATATAGGGAAAGTAATTCGATTCCTCTCAAAATTTGATTTTAATTGTAACCAATAAGCAATTTCTCCACCACCGCCGATATAGCAAAGATTAGGAAGAATTACTTCCTGATATAATGGACGTAAAATTACATTAGGACTGAATTTTTCAGGATGATTTTCCAATTCAGTAAGAATCTCGTTTTCTGAAAATTCTATTTTGGTGTTATTAATAATATATTTTCCATCTTCAAATACAATACGTTCACGGAGCTGATCTTCAATGTAAAATAAATTGATTTCTCTCGGATTTACCTGAATATCATACATTGATAGGGATTTATTCGTTTCTGAAACATTTTGAAATGAGGTTTGCTCTAATAATTCCTTTTTTACAAACGGAGTAAATAATCTTTTTAAATTGATATCATCCCCATCAATAATAACTAAACCTTCTTCTTTGAATAATTCATTTGCTAGAAAGCGGGTTGCCTCTGCTAAAGTATCATGTTCGAGATATGCTTTTCTAAATAATTCTTTTAAATAAGCAGCATTATCACCAACTCCAATTTCGTTTTCAAATTGAGCATATACTTCTTCCAATCCTTGAGTAGACAGTCGCCCAACCGGTCCTTTACTGTCTTTGTTCCATTTTACCTTGGTTGTTTTGAATGTAAAGTGATTGATTTCGTCAAAATCATGATCTTCTGTTGCCATCCAGTAAATAGGTACAAAATTAAAATTGTGGTATTTTGACTTTAGTTCTTTACATAAATTAATTACTGAAACGATTTTGTAGATAAAATACAAAGGCCCAGTAAATAAATTCAGCTGATGACCAGTGGTAATTGTAAATGTATTTGTTTGTTTTAATAGCTCAACATTGTGTAATGTGCTTTCAGATAAAGTAAAGTTTTTATTCTGTTGTAAAAGACTTTCAACTAAAACTGCTCTGTTTTCATCTGGGAAGTTTCTAGTTTTCTCTTCTATTTGTGGCAAAAAATTATCAATAGTTGGAAATCGATGATATAGTGACTGTAATTCAGGTTTTTTATTTAAGTAATCTGTTATAAGTTTTGTGAAATATCCTGAATTTTGATAGCTGATACAGTCTGATGGCATAATTTTCTTTGTTTCTGCTAAATTAACAAAAATAAAGGTAGCTAAAATCGGTTTAACAAAGGGTTATGATTTTATCTTTTCAGAGCAAAATGACCTCTAAATTCTTTCCCATTATTTCTTTTCACAACAAACCAATAATCATCAGATGGTAAAGGCTGACCTAAGTATGTTCCATTCCACCCTTTACTATTACTATCAAATTCTTTTAAAAGTTTTCCAAAACGGTTAAAAATTTTGATAGTTAAATTTGGTTCAATTTCTGAAAATTCAATCTTCCAAGTATCATTATAGCCATCCTCGTTAGGAGTAAAAAAATGTGGGTACATTAGTAAATATACTTCTTCTGATGTTATGCCACATCCATTATTATCTTTTACAAAAACAGTATATTCACCATTTGTTAAATTTGAAAATGTATTACTTGTTTGATAGTTTATCCCATCTATTGAATAAAGGTAATCTCCATTGCTATTGGTGGTTAATAAAACGGATATTGTGTTTTGATTGCTTGTCCAATCTGAAGTGATAATTTCATGAATTATTGCTGCATTTGAGTTTGTTACAGTGAAGTTTTTTACTGAAGTACAGCTAACACCACCATGATTTTTGGTTACAGTAACAGAATAATTACCAGGTGTTGAAATGTTTATAGATTGACTTATTTCAGAAGTCGACCATAGATAGGAATCGAAACCATTACCAGCATTTACTGTTATGCTACTGCCTTCACAAATAGGCAAGATATCATTGATTGGAATAATTGGTTTTTTTACCAATGATAAACTTAGTTGTACTATTTGATGACAGCCATTATTTGAATCAATCCTAACAAAAATTATATAGTTAACTACATTTATAGTGAAAATTCATCCAAATTGAAAAATCGTTAAAAATTGAAATTTGAAAAATTAGTTATTTCATCAGAATTTGATTGATTTTCAGCACTATCATATGAATTATAGTAACTAAATGTATTATTGTTTGTTGTAGAGATTAAATTTGTGTTGTAACTCGATAAATTAATTATTTCTATTCCATCATTTAAATTATCACATATAGTTTCGGAATAGTTGTTTGCATTTAAACTTCTTATAAGTGTTGTCGTTACAGCAAATCGTGTATTGCTTTCACAGTTATTGATCGTTTGTGTAGCATAATAAGTTGTATTGTCAGCAAGAATAGTTGATGCTGGTAAAATACTGTTTCCAGTTGAACTGTTATACCAAATTATATTGTTTCCTGATATTACAATGTCATTTAAAGTAGCATTTTGCGAAAAACAAAAACTTTGATTTGAGTTTCCTGTTGGAGCAGGTGTGTTTTGGATAGTTATGGTAATAGGAATTTTATCACTTTCGCAGCCATTAATAGTTTGTGAAGCATAATAAGTCACTCCGTTCTGTAATAAAGTGTTTACTGGTAAAAGATTTCCTCCTGATTGTGCATCATACCATTGAATGTTTTGACCAGTAATTATTACATCGTTTAATGTAGCATTTTGTTGGACACAAAATTGTTGAGGTGATGTAGTTGTTGGCAATAAAGTAGTAGAAATTATCACAGTTTGGTTTTGTGAACTTGTATTTCCGTTCCCGTCACTATAATTCCAAATGATTGTATAAGTTCCCGGAGTTGAATAATTTAAAGGACTTGTGGTTGCGGCTGTGATAATGCCAGCACAATTATCAGTTGCAGTAGGAATGGTTGTAATAACTGTATTGCAATCTCCTGTAATAATTGATAAATTAGAAATATCAGGAACAGGTGCGGTATTGTCTCCAATAACTACATTAACTGTAAATGTATTATCACAACCACCTGTTCCAGTTATTGCGCAGG
>CAMLKV010000078.1 GCA_946480635.1 uncultured Flavobacterium sp. | reverse complement strand
TTTTGAATGGATTTCTCGAGAACATGAACATCCTTTTTTTGGAAAATTTAAATGGGCTAAATTAGTTTTTATCATTTTTGGTTTAATTGTTTTTGGTGTTTATTCTCAAGCAAGTGACTTTATTTATTTTCAATTTTAATGAAACCTTTCTTAAAATACCTAAGTATATTGTTGTTCATTACATTAATTTTAATGGTAGTAATGGATTTTTTGTACACTTATGTTTATGAAACTAGTATTCCACGTAATAAAACCCAATATGTTTTACATTTGAAAAATCAAAAAATAGATTATGTTTTTTTAGGCTCGTCAAGAGTTCAAAATAATATATTTACAAAATTAGTTAAAGAAAAAACTGGAAGTAAAACAATTAATTTAGGGATTCAAGGAGGTAGATTGGATGATGTAAATTTACTTTTAAAAGTTCTCGTGCAAAATAATAATCGTTTAGGGAAGGTTTTTATTCAAGTAGATTATCTCTATAATTTTGAAGTTCCATCAACTATAGTTGGATGTGAGTCATTACCATATATCAGGACTAACAAAATTGTCAGGGATCATGTTCGAGAAAATAATCTTGATTTTATCCCAAATTACTTTATTCCTTTTTATAGATATAATGTAAATGATTTTAAAATTGGATTCAGAGAGTTTTTTAGCTCTTTAATTAATAAAAAATCTAAGTTAGATTTAAGTGATGGATTCGAACCACAAAATGGCGAATTTAAAGGCGATAATTACAGTTTACCTGATAAAATTGCTAAAAAGAATCATGATTTTTCTAAAATAGACGAATTTTGTAAAGAAAATAAAATTGAAGTAGTATATTTTTGTGCCCCCTTTTGTAGTAGAGCAAGTAATTTACAATATATTGAAAAACTAAAAACAAAAGTGCCAAACTTAGTTGATTTTTCAAGAGTTATTAAAAGCGATGTTTATTTTAAGGATTGTGCTCATTTGAACGGGGCTGGGGCCGAAAAATTCACAAATATTTTAATTGATTCTTGTTTGATAAGCAATGTTAGAATGAAGAAATGAAAAAAATAGGAATAGTAATTACTGATGGGGTTGGATTTCGCAATTTTGTATTAAGTGATTTTTTAATAAAATCTCAAGAGCAATTTAACGAAGTTGTAGTGTTTTCTTGTTTACCGAAATCGGCATACGATGGTTTAAATTTTAAAGGTAAAATAGTAGAATTAGAGGTTTTTGAAGAATCTTTTTATACATGGTTTTTTAGGAAAGCAAAGGAGCTTTCTCATTTGCAAAGACATAAGAAAGGCAATTTTGGAATAACAGATAATTTGAATGCAAATTATTCTAAAGCAAAAACAAATAGAGGTAGAGCTACTCGTTTTTTATTTCCAATTACAGAAGTATTATGTTCTGAAAATTGGATATTGAGATGGGAAAAGTTACAACAGCAAACATTTGCTCAAGGTAGCATTACTAAAGAGTATGAACGGTTGTTAAGAGAGCATAAAATATCGAAATTGTTCTTCACACATCAGCGTCCGCCATACATTGCACCATTAATTTATGCTGCAAAAAAACAAAATGTAAAAACAGCTAGTTTTATTTTTAGTTGGGATAATTTAGCTTCAAAAGGAAGAATGGCTGGGACCTTCGATTTGTATTTAGTTTGGAGCGAATTGATGAAAAAAGAATTATTACAATTTTATTCTTCAATAAAACCTGACCAAGTTGAAGTGGTCGGAACACCTCAATTTGAACCGTATGTTTTGGATAGATATGGAATGACAAAAACAGAGTTTTGTAAAAAATTCGGTTTAGACCCTGATAAAAAAACAATTTTATTCAGTTGTGGTGATGTGTCTACAAGCCCTAATGATAATATTTATATAGAAGAGATTGCAGAGATAATAATTAACGGGAAATTAGATGAATCTGTTAATTTTTTAGTTAGAACTTCCCCTGCAGAAACACCTGAACGTTTTAGTGAATTGTCGAAGAAGTATCCTTGGATTAGCTGGAATTATCCCAAATGGATTCAAGCTCGTTCTAATCATCAAGAAAACTGGTCACAACGTATCCCAACTATTGAAGATGTTTCTGATTTAAAATCAGTTTTACAATATAGTGATGTTTCAGTCAATATGTTATCGACTATGAGTCTGGATGCAATGTTGTTTAATAAACCAGTTATTAATACTGTTTTTGGTAATAATAATAATGGATTGGCAAATGATCAGCGTTTTCTAAAATATGCTCATATAATTGAGGTAACAAATGCTAAGGCTACTTTTATTGCCCAGAACGAACAAGAATTGGCAGAGTTTTTAAAAATCAGCATTTCTGACCCTGATATTAAACTTAAAGAACAAAAGGCATTGATTGCTTTAGAAATAGGAATACCGTTAAATAAAACAACAGATTTGATTATTAAAAAATTAAATGAATAACAAAAAAATAGCCATAGTTTGTCAATATGAATTATTGCCTTCCCGAATAGGAGGAATGGATTATTTTTTCTGGGCTTTTCAAAAAGAATGTGAGCAATTAGGAATATCTGTTGATTGGTATTTTCCTAATTATGCAAGTTTTGAAGAATATTCATCTTTTAATATTATAGCGAGTAAGAACCCTGAACAAAGGATTGTTGAAGGTTGTAGTTTTGAAGGTAAAAAATATGAGCTATAGATCACAACCCTAGGCCATTAAACGGGTATCCTTTTAGAAAGAAAATTGTAAAAAGAATAAAAGGAATTTTATATAGTAAATACATAGATCTTTTCATTGGAGTTTCTGAGTATACAAAAAATGAAATCCTTAAAGACTTCGGAAAGCATATTTTAAATAAAACTAAAATTATTTATAATGGAGTAGTCACAGCAAATATCACAAAAAGGCAAGTGAGGAATTTTGAAGGACCTTCGTTTTTGGTTGTTTCTCATCTTAGAGAATCAAAAGGAATTCAGGATTTGATTAAAGCAGTTTCCTTATTGCCAGAAAAATGTAAAAAAGATTTAAAAATTGACGTTTTTGGAGATGGACCATACAAAACCGAATTAATAAATTTATGTAATGATTTAGGCGTTAAGAATAATTTTAATTTCAAGGGAAGTTCTGGTGATATAAAGAAAATTTTGGCAAATTATGATTATTTATTGCATCCAACTCACATGGAATGTTTTAGTCTCACAATTTTAGAAAGTTTAACAGCTAATGTTCCTGTAATAACTACACCAGTTGGAGGAAATGAAGAAGTGATTACAAATGGAGTTAATGGAGTTATTTTTCCAGTTAAAGATAGTCAGATGTTGAGCCAAATAATTGAAAAATTATTTGAAGGTCAAATTCAGATAAAAGAAGACACTAGAGAATTAATTGAAAAGCAATTTTCAATTGAACAAATGGTTCAAAACTACATAAGTTTATTATGAAAGTAGGATTTTTAACATCAGAATACCCTTCAAGTAAATTTGGATCTTCAGGTGGAATAGGTACTAGTATTTATGGGTTGTGTAAAGGATTATTGGTCACTAACAATACCCCTGTTGTTATTATTTACGGACAACCTAAAGATAAAGTGTTTCAAGAAGAGGGTATAACTTTCTATTGTGTAAAAAATGTTAAATTCAAAGGACTGTCATGGTGGTTTACACGAAAAAAAATAGAAAAATTAATTAATCAATTATATGAGCAGAATATAATTGATTTAGTCGAAGCTCCAGATTGGACAGGTATCACTTCATTTGTTAAACCTAAAAAATGTCCAATTCTAATTCGGTTAAATGGTAGTGATACATATTTCTGTCATTTAGATAATCGCCCTGTGAAATTTTGGAACAGGTTTCATGAAAAAAGAGCACTTAAAAAGGCAGATAAGCATGTTTCGGTAAGCAAATTTACGGCTGACTTAACTAATACACTTTTTGGCTTAGATATAGATTTTGAAATAGTACCAAACGGTGTGAATAGTAAAGATTTTACTAATTCAAATAGAGATATAAAACCATTAACTATTTTATATTTTGGTACTTTAATAAGGAAAAAGGGATTGTTAGAGTTGCCTTTAATATTTAATGAAGTCGTGAAAGTACTACCTGAAGCAAAGTTGATTTTAGTAGGAAGAGATGCCCCTGATATTAGTACAAAAAATAATTCTACATGGGATATGATGAAAGATTTGTTTTCTAAAAAATCAATAGAAAATGTAGAATATGTTGGAGGTGTATCGTATGATAAAGTGAAACAATATATTGAAGAAGCTGCCGTTTGTGTATTTCCTTCTTTTGCAGAAGCATTGCCAGTTTCTTGGTTAGAAGCTATGGCGATGAAAAAAGCAATTGTGGCGTCAAATATAGGTTGGTCAAAAGAAGTTATTCAAGATGGGAAAGAAGGTTTTTTAGTTAATCCAAAAGAACATCTTTTATATGCAAACCAGATAATAAAATTACTCAAACCAGATGAATTTAATTCTGCTTTTGGAGAAAACGCTTTAGAAAAAGTGATGACAACTTTTGAAAGTAAAAAAGTTATAGAGAAAAATTTGCTGATTTATCAGAGTGTTATTGATACAAATTAGCTTGAGCTAATTTTTAATATTTAAGCATTATATTTTTTTGATGCTGCTTAAAACAACTAAAGGTTATTTTATGAATAGCCCAGATAATTTATGATTATGAAAACGTATACCACATCTAAAGGTGAAATATTATATTATTTTGGTGATCCTGAAGTTTCAGTTTTAGAAGATTTAACAAATGGAGCTGGAGATTTATGGCATAGTGGTTTTGATATGGGTTATGCGAATTTATTTCCCGAATTAATCTATCAAACAGCAACATTTTGGTGGTATTTAAATGATTTTTTAAATAATGAAAAAACGATAAGTTGGAGAGTTCCCTTTAATGCTTTTGTAATTAAAAAATCGCTGTGGGACTTGCTAGAAGGTTTTGATAAAGATTATCAAACTGACACAATGAGAGGTGTCGATTTAGGATATAGGGCTATAAGAGAGGCACATGCGGTCCCTATGTATGTACAGGGATTGTTTAAAAGTAAAGAACCAAAAGTTGATAAAATAAGTTCTTTTGATAATTATTTGTTTTTTAAAAAGCACTTTAAAAAAGAGCATAGTTTATATATGCTTTTTAATAAGGGTTTTTGGAAATTTGGTGAGTGGAAAGCCTATAAAAAAGCAGCCAATTACAATCGAGTTGTAACAAAGATGTTTGGGGTTAAAGAATTGGAACCATTAAAAGGTAATCCAACTGTAAGTTATATTATTCCTACAATGTTAAGGCAAGATTTTACATGTCAATTGTTAAAAACATTAGCGAATCAAACCTATCCTCCATCACAAGTAGTAATTGTTGATGCGACTCCTGAGGATAAAAGAATTGAAGGAATTTATAATCAAGAAGAGTATCCTTTCGAATTACTAGTACAATGGCAACAAACTAAAGGAAGTTGTAGGGCACGTAATGAAGCAATTGCGGTGTGCACAGGTGAGTACTTTATATTTGGAGATGATGATATTTTAATTCCACAGGATTTTGTTGAAAATCATATTCGCTTTTTACAAACATATAAAGTAGATGCTTGTAATGGTTTAGATATAAGAGCAGATCATCCGCAGCAAACATTAAAAGACCTAGAAGATAAGTTGGAGATATTAGGAAATGATAGATGGAGAGCAGGAGCCACAGCTAGTTTTAGCAACGCAAATTCTTGTGTAAAAAAAGAATGGGTTGAAAAAATAATTGGTAACGATATTAATTTTGATGGGGGTTATGGCGAAGATTCTGATTTTGGTTTTAGGTTAATAAAAGAAGGAGTAATTGTTATGCATAATCCTTTTGCGGTTAATTTACATTTAAAACCAGCAACAGGAGGATATAGATGGTGGGGAACACAAGCAAAAGTAACTGGAAAAAAAAGAAAGAAACAACCATGGGAATTAGATGTTCCAGTTTATTGTATTTATAAACATTTTCCTTTGAATCAAGTTATGGAATATCGAAACAAATATTTTTTTCTGTATTTATTTAAAGGCAATAAAATAGATTTTATTACTAAATTAATCAAATTACCATACAGATTATGGCAATTTAAAAAGGCTCAGTTTTATGTAAAGAAATTAATAGCCTTGGGACCAAGATATAATTAATTGAGTATGAAAATTTCTCTAATTATTTGTACTTATCAACGCCCTGATTCTTTGTTTGTGCTATTGGAATCTTTGGTTAATCAATCTGTTTATCCTCATGAAATACTAATTATTGACAGTTCATTAGATGATAAAACTGAAACAATGATTGCTGAAAATAATTGGAACAATTTAAAATATTATAAAGTTCCACCTGAGCACAGAGGGTTGACCAAACAAAGAAATTATGGTATTGAAAGAGTTTCTTCAGAAATTGGTATAGTTTGTTTTTTAGATGACGATACGATTTTATCAAAAAATTACTTTGAAGAAATCATTAAAACATATGATAATTTCCCTCATGCATTAGGAGTTGGAGGTTATATAACAAATGAGGTTAATTGGGATTTTAAAGGATCTGATTTTATACCTACTATCAATCAATTTAAATTTGATGGATGGATCAGAAATGATGGTTCTCGATTTGTAGTTAGAAAAAAACTAGGATTAGATGCAGATAGACAGCCTGGTTATCTTCCTGAATTTTCTCATGGGCGAAGTATTAGTTTTTTGCCACCATCAGGGAAGACATACCAAGTTGAACAGCTAATGGGGGGTGTTTCCTCATTTAAAAAAGAAGTGTTTGAAAAGTTAAAATTTTCAACCTATTTTGAAGGATATGGATTATATGAAGATGCAGATTTTACCTTAAGACTTTCAAAGTTGGGAGATTTATATGTTAATACTGCGGCTCAATTGGAACATCATCATCACCCTTCAGGTAGACCAAACCAGTATAACTATGGAAAAATGGTTATACGAAATGGTTGGTATGTGTGGAGAGTAAAGTATCCTAATCCTTCATTAAAAGCAAAAGCTAAGTGGCAAGCCATTACAATTTTATTGACTTTAATTAGAGCAACTAATATAGCTACAAGTAGTCAAAAAAAAGCAGCTTTAACTGAAACTTTAGGGAGAATTGTGGGTTGGTTTAGTATCTTTGTAAAAAAGCCTCAATAGTGCGATTTGCTATTTTTACTCATGTAGAGCATACCTTACATAATCATAAATATTATGGTTATGGTCCTTATGTAAAGGAAATGAATATCTGGTTAAAGTACGTTGACCAAGTTGATGTTATAGGGCCATTAGTAGAACAAGAGCCCGATGTAATTGATTTGAATTACGAACATTCAAAAATTAATTTTTTTAAAATACCTTCTTTTCATCTTACAAATGGAATGGCTTTTTTCAAGTCACTTATTGTAATGCCTTTCATTTTATTAAAGGTTTTTGGGGTAATGTATAAAGCAGATCATATTCATCTAAGGTGTCCAGGTAATATAGGACTTTTAGCATCTTTTGTACAAATTCTATTTCCCTATAAGAAAAAAACAGCCAAATATGCAGGGAATTGGGACCCAAAGGCGAAGCAGCCTTGGACATACAATCTTCAAAAGTGGATATTGTCGAATACATTCTTAACACGAAATATGCAAGTGTTAGTGTATGGAGAATGGCCAAGTCAAACAAAAAACATAAAACCTTTTTTTACAGCAACATATAGTACTAATGAATTTACAGCCCCTATTGTTGAAAGAAAATTAGGGAGTAAGATTAAATTCTTATTTGTAGGAACATTATCTTCTGGTAAAAGACCCATTTATGCTGTTAAACTAGTTGAAAGTCTAAATAGCAAAGGCTTTAATGTAAGTTTAGATATTTTGGGTGAGGGTAAAAAAAGAGAAGTGATTGTTAATTATTGTGACGAGAAAAACATAAATGATATAATTACTTTGCATGGAAATAAAACTTCAGAAGAGGTGAAAAAATGGTACTTGGAAAGTGATTTTGTTATTTTGCCTTCGAAAAGTGAAGGATGGCCTAAAGTTGTTGCTGAAGCAATGTTTTGGGGTTGTGTTCCTCTGGCGACACCAGTTTCATGTGTTCCTTATATGTTAGACAAAGGTAAAAGGGGTATATTGTTAGCAGTAGAATTGAATAATGATATTGAAAGCATACAGGAGATAATGGTTAATCATGAAAATTATAATGCGAAAAGTAGGAATGCAATGCAATGGTCTAGGAAGTTTACTACAGATTTTTTTGAAAGCGAAATTGTTAATTTGTTACGGTAGCTAAAATGAGAATTGTACAATTAATAGATAGTTTAGAAGCAGGTGGAGCAGAAAGTATGGCTGTAAACTATGCTAATGTACTGACATCTTATACAGGATTCTCTGGTTTGGTGGTGACTCGTCAGGAAGGTTTGTTAAAAGACAAAATAAAACCAGAGGTAAATTATTTATTCCTAAACAGAAAGAAAGTTTTTGATTTTAGAGCTGTTTTTCTATTTAGGAATTTTATAATAACTCATAAAGCAACGCATATTCAAGCTCATAGCTCTTCTTTTTTTATTGCTGTAATTCTTAAAATGATTAAACCTAGTGTTAAAATAATTTGGCATGACCATTATGGTTTTAGATACAAGAATACTTTTTTTCAAAATTTACCTTTAATATTATGTTCTTTATTCTTTAATAGAATTATAGTGGTCAATAATTTGCTTAAAGATTTTGCAAAGAAAATATTGTTGTGCAAAAAGATCATTTATTTGCCAAACTTTGTTGATTTTGAAAAAGAAA
>CAMLKV010000077.1 GCA_946480635.1 uncultured Flavobacterium sp. | reverse complement strand
ATGTTCCGAACTTGGAATAAATCAGTTAAGTACGAATTGAAAATCGGAGAAAATCATCTAAAAATAATCTTCAAATCCGCATCAAAAATCGGCCAAGAAGAAGCCAAAAAATTATCTTATACGTTACCAGGTGATGAAAAAGTTTTTACACGAAAAGCCCAATATCATTATGGTTGGGATTGGGGTCCAAGATTTGTAACTTGTGGTATTTACAAACCAATTAAACTTCATTTTTGGAATGATGTTCAAATTGAAAATATTCGTTATGAGCAAGTTAGCTTAACAGATGAATTAGCCAAATTGAATTTTATTATTAATGTAAATTGCAAAAAATCAAGAATTTATAATTTGAGAATTAATAATCTATCTAAAAATTATAACTTAAAGAAAGGCCAAAATAAATTAGAAGCTTCTTACGAAATCCAAAATCCAAAACGTTGGTGGTGCAATGGTTTAGGTGAAGCAAAACTATATCCGTTCATAATAAATATTTCGAAAAAAAATAAAATTATTGACGATAAAAAACTAAATATCGGTTTGAGAACCATCGAATTAGTTCAAGAAAAAGATGGGATTGGTAAAAGTTTTTATTTCAAATTAAACGGAAAACCCTTTTTTATGAAAGGTGCGAATTACATTCCACCTGATAGTTTTTTACCACGAGTTTCAGATTCTACTTATAATGCAATATTGAAAAATGCAGTTGATGCCAATATGAATATGATTCGTGTTTGGGGTGGCGGCGTGTATGCAGACGATGCTTTTTATGATGCTTGTGATAAAAACGGAATTTTAGTTTGGCAAGATTTTATGTTTGCTTGCGCGATGTATCCAAGCGATAAAAAGTTTTTGGAAAATGTAAAACAAGAAGTCATTGATAACGTCAATCGACTACAAAATCATCCAAGTATTGCGCTTTGGTGTGGAAATAATGAAAATGATGAAGGTTGGCACAATTGGGGATGGCAAAAACAATATAAGTATTCCAAAGCAGATTCAACTGCAATTTGGAAAGGTTATGAAAAATTATTTCATGAAATCATTCCAAAAAGTTTAGATGGTTTATTATCAAAAGAAAAAAACATCTATTGGCCATCGTCACCGTCCATTGGTTGGGGACGAAAAGAAAGTTTGTTACAAGGTGATTCGCATTATTGGGGCGTTTGGTGGGGCATGGAATCTTTCGAAATTTATAAAAAGAAAGTCGGACGATTTATGTCCGAATACGGCTTTCAAGGTATGCCAAATATAAAAACGTTTAAAAAAATTACTTCTGAATCTGAATTAAATCTGAGTTCAGAATCGGTTAAATCACATCAAAAACACAACACAGGTTATCGAACCATTCAAACGTACATGGAACGCGATTATATAGTTCCGACAAAGTTTGAAGATTATATTTACGTTTCGCAACTCTTACAAGCGGAAGGCATGAAAACTGCCATTGAAGCACACCGAAGAGCCAAACCGTATTGCATGGGAACCTTGTTTTGGCAATTAAATGATTGTTGGCCAGTAACTTCGTGGAGTTCGGTAGATTATTTTGGAAATTGGAAAGCATTTCACTATCAAGCGAAACGTAGTTTTGAAAACGTTTTGATTTCTGTTAACGAAGAAGATAATCAATATAAAATTTATGTTGCAAATGATGAATTTAATTTGGGAAAAGAGAAATTAGAATTACAGCTTATCGATTTTGATGGAAAAGTATTGTGGGATAAAGTTTCTGAAATTCAAATAGAAGCTAATACAAACAATGTCTGTTTTCAGATTGATAAGAAGGAATTTGAAAAATTTAATTTAAATAAAGCAGTTTTAAGTTTGAAAATGAATTCAACAACAACTAATTATTTTTTTGTAAAACAGAAAAATTTATTACTTGAAAAACCTTCAATCCAGATTAAAAAAATCGATGAACAAAGTATAGAAATTTCGACAAATAAGTTGGTTAAAAATGTGTTTTTATCTTCTGAAAGCGAAACTTTTTTTAGCGACAACTATTTCGATTTATTACCCAATGAAACAAAAATCTTAAAAATATCAAAACCTATAAAAGATATTAAAGTGATGAGTTTGTATGATACTATGAGATAGAATCTTAAATAATAAAAGCCTTGATTCATCAAGGCTTTATTATTTTAAAATAAACCGTTTATCTCGGCATCAATTTTATTGATAATAGTTCCTAAATCTTCAGGTTTGTCAACAAAATTTATATTGTCTACATCGATAATTAGAAGTTTTCCTTTGTTATAAGTCTGAATCCAAGCTTCATAACGTTCGTTTAATCGGCTTAAATAATCAATAGAAATAGTATTTTCGTATTCGCGGCCACGTTTGTGAATCTGTCCAACTAAATTAGGAATCGAACTTCTTAAATAAATCAATAAATCAGGAGGACCTACAAGATTTTCCATCAGCTCAAATAATGAAGCATAATTTTCAAAATCACGATTGCTCATTAATCCCATAGCATGAAGGTTAGGAGCAAAAATATGAGCATCTTCATATATGGTTCTGTCCTGAATTATTTTTTTGCCACTTTCACGAATTTTTAAAATTTGGCGAAAACGACTATTCAAGAAATAAATTTGAAGGTTAAAACTCCAACGATCCATTGTGTGGTAAAAATCGTCCAGATACGGATTCTCATCTACATCCTCAAAGTGTGGTTCCCATTTAAAATGTTTCGATAAAAGCCTAGTTAATGTTGTTTTTCCAGCTCCAATATTTCCTGCTATCGCTATGTGCATTACGGTAAATTAATTTTATAATTGGTAATTCCTTCAGTGGTAAAAATAGCTAAATTTTGGTTTTTGTACTCAAAACTTTTAAAGCTTTTTTCAATATTGTCAACAGGAACTATTTTATCTTTTTCTAAATCATAAATAACGAGTTTTTCTTTGTTTTTTAACAGAATTAATTTCTCATCCACAATAAAAATAGACTCGTAAGCAGGAAGTGTTTTTATGATTTTTTTATTTCCAAAGATATTACAGCTATAAAAATTGTTGTCTTGGTCAATCCAATAAAAATAATTGAAGTCAGAACTGTAATTTTTAATCCCTTTTTCGAAAACTAGACCTATGGTTTGATAAGTATTTTTTAAATAATTGAATAATCCAAGTTGTTGAGAAACGGAATTGAAAACCCAAAGATTATTTTGTGAAGCACTTCCAATTGCAGTGGCTACTATGTTATTCGTATTTTCAGAAAAGTTTAGTTTTTGAACTTCATTCAATTGACTGTCCAATGCTATGACAGTATTAAATCCTTCATAAAACAAAATAACCCTTAGGGGATTTTGAATGTCAACTTTAGTGATTTTCCCTAATGAAGGATTCTTATATTGTAAAAACTCATTTTTTTTCTTCTTGAAAAGAACATTGTTTTTAATGAAGTATTGAAAACCCATCGAATCCTCACCTATAAATTCATCAGCTTGAACAAACTGCTGATTCATTTGCGAAGCAACAGGGTTTGTGTACTGTGCGCGTGATAAAGCAGAAAAGAATAATAAAACAAATGCTAATTTTTTCATAAAAGCTAATTTACGATTAAACTTTCAATCAAATTTAATGTCCTAATGGTTATTTAACAAACCTTTAGTAACAAAAAACGAATTCATTCGTCATATTTGTTATATTAAATCATTAATCATGAAAAGAATAATTTTTACAGTATCTACTATATTAATTTCAGCTTTCTCCTTTGCACAAGATTTTCAAGGAATGGCAGTTTACGAATCTAAAACCAGTACTGCCGATTTTAAAAGCAGAATGGAGGAAAATAAAGACATAACTCCTGAGATGAAAAAAATGATTGAGGAAAGAATGAAAAGTGTTTTCGAAAAAACATTCTTCCTTAACTTCGATAAGTCAGCTTCAATCTATAAAGAAGAAGAAAAACTTGAAGCTCCTGGAACTCAGGGAGGAGGTTTTCGTATGATGGGTTCCATGATGGGAGGCGGAGGAACTCATTATAAAAATATTAAGGATAAAACTTTTGCAATCGATAAAGAAATGATGGGTAAGGAGTTTTTAATTCAAGATACATTGCCAAATTTGAAATGGAAATTAAGTCAGGAAACCAAACAAATTGGAGATTACTTGTGTTTCAAAGCAACTACTACTCAAAAGGCAACAAAATCTGATTTTAGAAACTTCAGAATGAGAAAGCCAGAAGAAAACAAAGATAAAAAACCAACAACAGATATAATGAAAGAAGGAGAACTTCCCAAAGAAATTGAAGTAGTCGCTTGGTATACTCCAGAAATTCCGGTAAGTACTGGTCCTGAAAACTATCAAGGTTTGCCAGGCCTTATTTTAGAAGTAAGTGCAGGAAAAACAACTATCCTTTGTTCTAAAGTTGTAATGAATGTAAAGGACAAAAAGGAAATTAAAGCTCCGTCTAAAGGAAAAGTAGTTACACAAAAAGAGTACGACGAAATCGTTACCAAAAAAATGGAAGAATTGAGAGAAATGAATCAAGGGAGAGGTGGTAATGGTGGCATGCAAATGAGAATTGGGGGTTAATTTTTAAACTATAAAATAATAATAAGGAATCTCTTATGAGGTTCCTTTTTTTGAAAATATGAAAAACATTACATTACTACTATTATTTGTCACAACATTTTCATTTGCCCAAAATGTAAAATTTGATGGAATTGTGAAAGATACAACTGGAGTCGCGCTTGAAATGGCAAATGTTATGGCCGTAAACCAGCAAACTAAAGCGGTTGATTCAACTTACAATGTAAGATTCACTTTTTTAGGGTTGAAAACCAAAAATATCTCTATTAATACCACAACAGAAAATATAAATAGAAATATCACTTTATCAGCTGATGCAACTGAATTAGCAACTGTTGAAGTCGTAAGAGAAATGCCTGTTTCTGTAAAAGGTGATACAATTATTTATAATGCTGATTCTTTTAAAAATGGTACCGAAAGAAAACTAGAAGATGTACTCAAAAAACTCCCGGGCGTTGAGGTGAATAAAGATGGTGAAATTGAAGTAGAAGGGAAAAAGGTGCAAAAAGTAATGGTTGAAGGAAAAGATTTCTTTGATGGTGACACAAAAATTGCTACAAAAAATATTCCTGCAGATGCCTTAGATAAAATCCAAGTACTTCGTAATTATAATGAAGTAACCAACTTAAAAGGACTTGAAAACAATGAAGAAAATGTTGCACTTAATATTAAATTAAAAGAAGGAAAGAAGAATTTTTGGTTTGGAGATATTACGGCTGGTGTTGGAGTTGGTCATAAAGAAGATAGGCATATAATTAATCCAAAACTTTTTTATTACAATCCTAAATACAGTATTAATGTAGTTGGGAATTTGAATAATATTGGAGAATTACCATTAACAATGCAGGATTACTTCAAATTTACGGGAGGATTTAAAAATATGATGCGTAAAGGCGGTACTAATTTTAATGTTTCTTCAAATGATCTAGGAATTCTTGGGTTGCGAAATAATAAAGCAAAAGAAATCGATACAAAATTTGGAGCAGCTAATTTTAGTTACAACCCATCGAAAGCTTGGACATTAAGTGGCTTTGGAATATTTTCCTCTAATGAATCACAAATAGAGACTAATTCAATTACCACAGGATTGCCTAATAATATTACCGAAACCAGAAAAGATTTGGCAACACAACGTACAGATCTTGGATTATTTAAATTGAGTTCAAGCTATGTGCCTTCAACAAAACTGCATTTCGATTATGATGCTTTATTAAAGTTGTCTGATCAAAAAGAAACTACTTCTGTTTTTTCAAATCTTTTAAATGATATTTATACAGATAAAAAGCAACAACCATTGTCATTTAATCAAAACCTGAATTATTACTACACATTAAATGAGAAGAATGTATTTGCTTTTGAAACACAACATTTATATCAAGCAGAAGATCCATTTTATAATGCAAATTTGGATCAAGTGCCAATTTTTGCAAATCTTTTAACTGGATATAATATTTTTCAAGATAGAAATAACATCACTCAAAATAGATTTGTAAAAACCAATAAGCTAGATGTGAAAGGTGATTATTATTATATGCTTACACCAAAAAGTAATTTAAATGTTACAATTGGTAATACATATTCGTATCAAAACTTTGACTCAAGTATTTTCCAAATTTTAGACAATCAATCAGAAAACAATTTAACTGCTGCTAAAAACAACAATGATGTGAATTATAGTTTTAATGATGTTTTTCTGGGTCTGCATTATAAGTTTTTGACTGGAAAGTTTACTTTTAATCCTGGTTTTTCAGTACATAATTATCAAACAAATGATGACCAATTAAATACTTCTAATAAAAATTCATTTAATAGAATCTTGCCAGATTTTTACGCTTTATGGCAATTGAAAAAATCAGAAACACTAACATATAATTTCTCTTTAGCCAACAATTTTACAGACATAACTAAGTTGGCTCAAGGATATGTTTTTTCAAACTATAGTAGTCTTTTTAGCGGAAATAGAAATCTTGAAAACTCTTTGTCACAAGTACATTCTTTGCGATATTTTAAATACAACATGTTTAATTTTGAGAATATCTTTGCCAACGTGACTTATACGAAACAAGTAGAGGCCATAAAAAATAGAGCTTTATTAATTGGTCCAAATAGAGTTTCTTCTGCAGTAAATATCAATTCTAATTTTGCAGATCAAACACTTTCTGGAGCAGCCAATTATGGACGTTCTTTTTTAAGATATTATAAAGCGTCGTTTGGGTTAAGTTTAAATTGGAGTGAATTCAATAATATTAGAGTGGCTCAAGACGATTCAGAATCTATTCAAATGACTAAGTCTTTTGCTCAGAATTATAATTTAAGATTTTCAACTAATTTTAAACAAGCACCTAATTTGGAATTAGCTTATAGCTATTCGGTTAATGATAATTTTAGTGATGTTTTTTATACAGATAGCCCATCGGTGAAGTTAGAATACTTTTTTTGGGATGCTTTCTCTTTTACATCTGAGTATAGTTATTTCAATAATAGAAATAAATCAAATACTTCTAAAAATCAGTATGATTTCTTGACAGCGAATATAATGTATCAAAAAAAGGATAGTAAATGGGAATGGAAATTGTCAGGAACCAATTTGCTTAACACAACTTCTTTAAATGATAGTAGCTTTGATCAGCTGGGAGGACAAAGTAGTTTTTCGGCATATTCAGTCCAGCCAAGATATGTCATACTTAGTTTGAAGTATGCATTATAAAAAGCCCCGCGATAGCGGGGCTTTTCCTTTTAAAAACAAAAAACAAATAATAAATGAATTATTATAAGCTATATTTTAAACCAATATTAATTCCTAAAGTTCCAAAGTTATAAGAAGTTTTTGGACCTTGTGATGGTTGATTAGGGTTTGATGAATTTAAATTTGGATTGTCAGAGTATTCATATTCTCTTTCATTGATGTCTAAAGTTGACATTTGGTCAACACCGTTTTCAGTGAATTTAGTTAATTTCCCTTTTTCAGGTGCGTATGATAAATTATTCATGTTTAACTCTCCAAAAAGTGAAAGATTAGATGTTAGTCCAAAATTAATTCCAAGTCCTGCATGAAAACCAAAAGCAATACCTCCTTTTGCTTCAGCTTTTGCCTCATATGTACTACCACCTCCAGTATTGGTATATTCTTCAAATATTTTTCCAGAACCAATTATAGCTCCAAATTTCGCATAAGGATTAACTTTTGAATAACCAGCTGATAAAATAAATGCCGGTTTGATTTGTATCATTTTAGAGTAAAGTTTTTGAATTGTTTCTTCTCCAGAAGTTTCTCTATGCTTTGCTTCCGTTTTACTTCCAATTAAATAGTCAACTTCTAATTCAGCACCAAAACGATCGTTAAACATATAGCCAAATGTTCCACCAAAATTTAGTCCTTTACCCAAGTTTACATCTATAACTTCATATTGATCATCTCCAGTAGTTTCGGTGATATTCCAAAATGGAGTTGATGAGGCAACTAAAATAGGTGTTTCATACATACTGTGTTGTGAATTGCTAATAGCAAAATTATAACCACCATTAACTTTAAAGTAGATTCCTTTTCCTGAAGGCACATCTTGGGCGAAAATACTTTGAGAAGACAAAGTCGCAATCGCTACTATACATAACATTAACTTTTTCATTTTTAGCTTGTTTTTTTAAAATTTTAGGCAAAAATATCTTTTAAAATGAGAGTTAAAAATTTGAAATAAAAAAAACCGACATAAAGCCGGTTTTAATCGATTAAGTGTTTTTTCTTATAAGTTGAAAGCTACTTTTACTTGGTCAACATAGTCTAATTTTTCCCAAGTAAATAATTCTACAGTAACAGATTTTTCATTTCCATTTGGAGATTTGAAAGTCTTAGTAACTGTTTCTGGTTTACGTCCCATGTGTCCGTAAGCAGCAGTTTCACTATAAATAGGGTTTCTTAGTTTTAATCTTTGTTCGATGAAATAAGGTCTCATGTCAAAAATTTCTTCAACCTTTTTAGCGATTTCGCCATCAGTTAGATTAAGTTTAGAAGTTCCATAAGTATTGATGTAAATTCCCATAGGTTTTGCAACTCCAATAGCATATGATACTTGAACTAAAATCTCGTCAGCAACACCAGCCGCCACTAAGTTTTTAGCAATATGGCGTGTTGCATAAGCAGCAGAACGGTCTACTTTTGAAGGATCTTTTCCTGAGAAAGCGCCACCACCGTGAGCACCTTTACCACCATAAGTATCAACGATAATTTTTCTT
>CAMLKV010000076.1 GCA_946480635.1 uncultured Flavobacterium sp. | reverse complement strand
CAGTGCCTGAAGAATAGTTCTGTCTCAAACGATATCTATGTAGAAAATTACCAGAAACTGGTCAGTGATATTAACAACTCAAGTTATAAAGATGAAATTAGAAATTCTGAGTATTTTAGAGAGTATGCTTTTACCAACGAATTGGAATTTATGGCTGTAATCCTTGAAAACTTCTTTGAGACTCCAGAAAAGTTTAAAAAAGAATTTCCAGAGTTATTTCTTAATGTAAAACGAATGATCAATTATAAAGAGTCGTAAAAGGTAATTGTTCTAAAATATTGTTAAATAAAATTTAATCGTTTAGAGAAGTAAATAATAACGAGTAGTTTTGTTAATAAATCCCAAGATTGACATAAAACTACACACGTATTATGAAATTTAAACATATTGTATACTTGCTCTTGGCAGTTGTTTTAGGCGGAATGGTTTTTTATAGAATATCTGCAAACAGCGCTAAAGAAGATGAAAGTGGTAAAGGAAAAGGTAAAGAAGGAGACAAAAAGCCATCAAAAGTTTCTGGAATAGTTTTAAAACCACAAGTTTTTTCAGATAATTTACAACTTTCTGGTTCTATTGAAGCCAATGAACAGGTAGAAGTCAGAAGTGAAGTGTCTGGTGTGGTAGAAAGCATCAATTTTCAAGAAGGAAGTTATGTTTCTAAAGGGCAGCAGTTATTTAAGATAAATGATTTAGAACTTAGAGCTCAATTATCACAAGCTAGAACAAAGCAAACATTAGCATCTGAAAACGAAAGAAGAGCAAAGCTATTATTGCAAAAAGAAGCAATAAGTCAAGAAGAATATGATATTGCTAGTGCTGATTTTCGTTCTGCTCAAGCACAAACTCAATTAATACAAGCGCAAATTGCCAAGACTTCGGTTAAGGCACCTTTTTCAGGAAAAATAGGATTACGATATATTTCAAAAGGAACCTATGTTACACCTACTACTGTAGTGGCCAATTTGGTGAATACAAGTCAGGTGAAAATTACTTTCTCAATTCCTGAAAAGTACGCAACACAAATGAAAGTGAACACTTCTCTTTCGTTTACGACTTCAGGTTCAAAAGAACAATTTACTGCAAAAGTATATGCCATTGAGCCTGAAATTGAAGAAACCACACGAACTTTAAAAATGCGTGCAGTTGCACAAAATCCAAATGGTAAACTAATACCAGGAACTTTTGCCAATGTTTCTTTACCATTGGATAATATTAATGATGCATTGTTAGTTCCCACAGAAGCGTTGATTCCAGTTCAAAATGGGAAAAAAGTATTTGTTTCTGTAAATGGTAAGGCTAAAGAAATTATGGTCGAAACAGGAACAAGAACAGATAAAGATGTTTTAGTATTAACTGGATTAAAAGCAGGTGATACTGTTTTAACGACAGGAGTAATGACGCTAAAAGATGATGCTCCAGTAAAAGTTAACATAAAGTAAGATAGCTATGAGTTTATCCACTTTAAGTATAAAAAGACCGGTTTTAACAATCGTTCTTAATTTGATGCTGATTCTCTTTGGCATCATTGGTTATACCTTTTTAGGTGTAAGAGAGTTTCCATCTATCGATCCAGCACAAATTTCGGTGCAGACGAATTATTCGGGAGCCAATGCTGATATTATCGAATCCCAAATTACCGAACCTTTGGAAAAAGCCGTTAACTCAATTGACGGTATCCGTAATATTTCTTCGTCGAGCAGTTCGGGAAGGAGCAATATTACTATCGAATTCAACTTAGATAAAAATTTAGAGGAAGCAGCCAATGATGTTCGTGATAAAGTATCACAGGCAGTTCGCAGCTTGCCTCAGGATATTGATGCACCACCAGTTGTGTCTAAAGCGGATGCCGATTCGGAACCTATCATCACGATGACGGTTCAGAGTGATAATAAAAACGTATTAGAATTGACGGATTATGCTGATAATGTACTTTCACAGCGTTTGCAGACTATTCCAGGTGTAAGTAGTGTCCAAATTTGGGGAATGCGTAAGTATGCCATGCGTTTGTGGATTGATCCTAATAAACTAGCGTCGTATGGATGTACGGTGGCTGATGTGCGTTCGGCTTTGAACAAACAGAATGTTGAATTGCCTTCTGGGAAACTGACAGGTGCTAATACCGAATTGACCGTAAAAACCATTGGTAATATTTCAACTGAAGAAGGTTTTAATAATATCATCATTAAAGCAGAAGGTGACAAAATTGTACGTTTCAGCGATATTGGTAAAGCCGCTTTGGAAGCGGAGAATTTGGAGACTAAACTATCAGATTCCGGTCAGCCGATGATTGGTATGGCGATCATTCCGCAACCCGGTACGAATTATTTAGATATTGCCGAAAAATTTTATGAGCAGTACGATTTATTGCAAAAAGATTTACCAAAAGATTTCAAACTGAATATTGCTATTGATAACACGGTTTTCGTTAAAAAGGCAGTATTGGAAGTTGCCGAAACATTATTACTTTCGGTAATCTTGGTAGTATTGATTATCTACTTGTTTTTCAGAGATTGGGCCATTGCATTCCGTCCATTGATTGATATTCCGGTTTCGTTGATTGCGACCTTTTTCATTATGTATTTGTGTGGATTCTCGGTCAATGTATTAACGCTGTTGGCTATTGTTCTTGCAACTGGATTAGTAGTAGATGACGGTATTGTGGTAACTGAAAATATATTCAAGAAAGTAGAAGAGGGCATGACGCCTATCGAAGCGGCAATTAAAGGGTCGAATGAGATTTTCTTCGCAGTAATTTCAATATCAATTACGTTGGCAGCTGTGTTTTTACCTGTAATTTTCCTTGAAGGATTCGTGGGAAGACTTTTCCGTGAGTTTGGAGTGGTAATTGGAGCAGCGGTATTAATATCGGCTTTTGTGTCGTTAACGCTTACACCAATGCTGAATGCGTATTTGATGAAAGGCGGAGAGCAGAAAAAATCAAAGTTTTATAATCTGACCGAACCTATTTTCGAAAAAATGAATTCGGGTTATGCAGAAGCGTTAACGAGTTTCATGAAAAAGAAATGGTTGAGTTTTCCAATATTGATTTTTTGTTTCGGATTGATTTACCTGTTTTTCAATATACTTCAGAAAGAAACGGCGCCTTATGATGACCGAAGTTTTATAACCGCTCGAGCAACTGCTCCCGAAGGTGCTTCCTATGATTATATGGATCGTTTTATGAATGAATTAACTGAGCTGATAAACGATTCGATTCCTGAGAAGAAAGTAAGTTTGATTGTCACTTCGCCTGGATTTGGAGCTTCTTCAGTCAATAGTGGTTTTGCACGA
This sequence comes from uncultured Flavobacterium sp., assembly GCA_946480635.1. The sequence continues at coordinate 5,527 of CAMLKV010000076.1, read as the reverse complement.
ATAGCTTTGGTACAACCTGACGAAAGAGAAAGAACACAAAAAGAAATCGCAGATAAGTTGACCAAATGGACCAAACAATATCCTGAAGCCAAAGTTTCTGTTTCTGAATCTCCTACTATTGCGGTGAATAGAAGAGGAGGTTTGCCGGTTCAGTTTGTGATACAGGCACCAAATTTCAAAAAACTTGAAGAGAAAATTCCACAATTTATGGAAGAAGTTTCGAATGATCCTACTTTCTCTAATTCGGATGTGAATTTAAAATTCAATAAGCCTGAAGTTTATGTAACTATTGACAGGGAAAAAGCCCAAAGTATGGGAGTTTCAGTTATAGATGTGGCTCAAACGTTACAACTTTCCTTGAGCGGACAACGTTTTGGTTACTTCATGATGAACGGAAAACAGTACCAGGTAATGGGTCAGTTTGATAAAAAAGACCGTAATGCACCAATGGATTTGACTTCAATATTTGTAAAAAATGATAAAGGACAGTTAATTCAACTGGACAACTTAGTTCATGTGGAAGAGCAAAGCAGTCCACCGCAATTGTATCACAACAACAGATATATGTCGGCGACAGTTTCAGCAGGATTAGCTCCGGGTAAGAGTATCGGTGACGGTATTGATGCCATGGAACGTATCAAAGAGAAAGTATTGGACGAAAGTTTTACTACCGATTTAAGTGGGGAATCACGTGATTTTGTCGAAAGTAGTTCAAACACTTCGTTTGCTTTTGGATTGGCATTGTTGTTAATCTTCTTGATTTTAGCAGCTCAATTCGAAAGTTTTATCGACCCTTTTATTATTATTTTAACTGTCCCAATGGCAGTTGCTGGAGCTTTGTTTTCGTTGTGGCTATTCGGGCAAACGTGGAATATTTTTAGTCAAATTGGAACAGTGATGTTAATTGGTCTGGTGACTAAGAATGGGATTCTGATTGTGGAATTTGCAAATCAGCTGCGTGAGCAAGGAAAATCTAAGTACGAAGCAATCATAGAAGCTTCCGAATCGCGTTTGCGTCCTATCTTAATGACGAGTTTAGCCATTGCGTTAGGAGCGTTGCCTATTGCCTTGTCTTTAGGAGCGGCTTCAACGAGTAGAATAGGAATGGGTGTGGTAATTGTTGGTGGTACATTATTTTCATTGGCACTGACATTATTCGTAATCCCAGCGATTTATTTAATGTGGGCAAGAGAAAGAAAACACCGACCTGAATTTGATAATGTTGAACAGTATGAAAAGGCTTAAGGGGATGAATAAATTTTTATTTCAAATAGTATTGTTTGTTTTTGTTCCGAAATTGATGGCGCAGGATGTATTGACTGTTGATCAGGCGATACAAATTGCATTGAAGAACATCAAGATTGCTACCAATGAGTTAAGTGTTGATAAAGAAAATAATAGCATTGGTAATGCTGGTATGTTACCGCAGGTTGATGCTTCATTAACAAAGAATAATAGTATTCAAAATTCTAAACAGACTCAATCAAACGGTATTGTAACTGAAAGAGATAATGCTAAAAATAACCGTTTAGAATATGGTGTGAATTTGGGTTGGACGATTTTTGACGGACTAAAAATGTTTGCACGTTATGATCAGTTGAAAGAGTTAGAGAAACAAGGAGATGTTCAGTTGAAATTGATGGTGCTCACTAAGGTTAGTGATGTTATGACCACTTATTATGATTTAGTGCAACAACAACAGTTAATTAAGGCATTGGATACAACAATAGTGATTTCAAAACAGCGATTGAAAACCGCAGAAAACCGTTTTGTAATAGGTAAAGCAGCCAAGTTAGAAGTGTTGAATGCTCAGGTTGATCTAAATACAGACTCTTCTACTTTATTGAAGCAGAAGGAGCTTTATGAAACGACTAAAATCCGTTTAAATGAATTGTTAGCAAGAGATTTGACTACTAATTTTATGGTAGAAGATGAAGTTGTTGTAGACGATAAATTGCAATTAGCAGAATTGAAGTCACTGACCGAAAAACAAAATCTACAGCTACAATTGGCATTGATTGATAAAAGAGTAGCCGAATTGAATTTGAAGCAGACTAGAGGTAATAGATATCCAACAGTAAGATTAAATACAGGTTATACTTTTGTGGAAACGGAGAGCAGTTTAGGATTTACATCAGCAACTTCGAGTAGAGGTTTGAATTATGGTGTTACCGCAACCATGCCAATATTTAACGGATTTTCACAAAATAGGAATGAAAAAATTGCCAAACTTCAGGTTGAAAATTCGACATTAGTAGCTGAACAACAAAAGCAAACTGTAAATGTGCAATTGGCTTCGGCTTATCAAACTTATATAACCAATGTGGAGTTGGCAAAATTAGAAGAAAGCAACGAAGCTATTGCTAAGAAAAATATGGAAATCACATTTGATAAGTTCAAAATTGGTACAGTTCCAACGATAGAATTCAGAAATGCGCAAGAAAACTACATAAATGCTATTGCAAGAAATAGTAGTGCTAAATTCCAAGCCAAGATTTCAGAAATTATACTGCAACAAATTGCAGGAAATATAAAGTTTTAAATTTATTTAAAAAAAAAGCGCTGAATTTCAGCGCTTTTTTTAAGGTTTTATATTGTTGTAATTTTTTTTAAATCTGCGATAGTTTGTATTGGGTTTTCTGCGTTAAATACGAAACTTCCAGCTACAAGTACATCGGCTCCTGATTCTACTAATTGTTGAGCATTTTTACTTGTGACACCACCATCAATTTCAATTAAAGTTGATGCATTGTTTCTAGTGATGATTTCTTTTAGTTGCTTTACTTTTTTATAGGTGTTTTCGATAAATGATTGTCCTCCAAATCCTGGGTTTACACTCATGATACAAACTAAGTCAATGTCTTTAATCACATCTTCTAGCAAAGATACATTGGTATGTGGATTTAAAGCAACTCCCGCTTTCATTCCTTCGGCTTTAATAGCCTGTAAAGTTCTGTGTAAGTGAGTAGATGCTTCATAGTGAACCGTTAATATATTAGCTCCTAATTTTTTGAAAGTTGAAATGTAACGGTCAGGATCTACAATCATTAAATGTACATCGATTGTTTTTTTTGCGTGTTTGTTGATGGCATCCAAAACAGGCATTCCAAAAGAAATATTCGGTACAAAAACGCCATCCATGATGTCAATGTGGAACCAATCGGCTTCACTAGAGTTAATCATTTCGATGTCGCGTTGTAAGTTAGCAAAATCTGCTGCAAGTACAGATGGAGCAATAAGTGTGTTTTTACTCATTAGTAGTTATTGTTTTATTTTTATTTGTGAATCGCACTAGTGCCGATTTCATTTTTAAACTGTTGTGTTGTGTGTGGCAAAGATAGTCTTAAGTTTTAAAAGTTTAAAAACAAATAAGTGCTAAAAAAATAAAACTCCGGACTCGAGGCGAAGCCTAACAGAGCGAAGCTAAATCAGCCTGAGTTTCAATGGTCATGATTTCTGTGCTAAACCCGAGGTGAAGTTGAACAGACTGGAGGATTGCTTGAAAAAAGCAAAACTCCGGTAATCAGCCGGAGTTTCAATCATCAATCAAAAAACGAACAGTCTTAGACTGTTGTTACTGTATATAATTTTCTAATTATAGTTTCAACAATAATGCAAAAGTATTAATTTTTAGAAAATTTTAACTATCCAAGATAAGTTTTCAATATTTTACTTCTTGAGGTGTGTTTTAATCTACGAATTGCTTTTTCTTTAATCTGACGAACACGCTCACGAGTCAAATCAAAAGTTTCTCCAATTTCTTCAAGTGTCATAGGGTGTTGATCTCCTAAGCCAAAGTACAAACGAACAACATCTGCCTCACGTGGAGTAAGCGTTTCTAAAGATCGTTCAATCTCAGTACGTAATGATTCATGGATTAATTCTCTATCAGGGTTTGGAGATTCTCCAGAACGTAATACGTCGTATAAGTTTGAATCTTCACCTTCTACTAAAGGAGCGTCCATTGATAAGTGACGACCAGAATTTTTCATGGATTCTTTCACGTCATTTACTGTCATATCAAGCTCTTTTGCAATTTCTTCTGCAGAAGGAGCGCGCTCATTAGATTGCTCTAATAAAGCGTACATTTTATTGATTTTATTGATAGAACCAATTTTGTTTAACGGTAAACGTACAATACGTGATTGTTCTGCTAAAGCTTGTAAAATAGATTGTCTAATCCACCATACTGCATACGAAATGAATTTGAAACCACGAGTTTCATCAAAACGTTGTGCAGCTTTAATCAAACCTAAATTTCCTTCATTAATTAAGTCAGGAAGTGTAAGTCCTTGATTTTGGTACTGCTTTGCAACCGATACTACGAAACGTAAATTTGCTTTGGTTAATTTTTCAAGTGCTCTCTGATCTCCTGCTTTAATTCGTTGTGCTAATTCTACTTCTTCATCTGCAGTAATAAGGTCAACCTTACCAATTTCTTGTAAATACTTGTCTAATGACGCAGTTTCACGATTGGTAACCTGTTTTGTAATTTTAAGTTGTCTCATGAAGTCTCTTCTCCAAATTTAAGTTTGTGAGTTAGTTGTACGTAATGAGTTGCAAAAAAGTTACAAAAAATTTAAAATTATTTTACTTCGAAAGTTTTAGAAACACTTATTGGTTTTCCATCATTTGTAAATCCGTCAAGAATAATTTCAAACGTGCCACTTAGGTCTGAAGAATAAAAATTTACTTCGGATTCATTATTGTTAGCCATTAACTTTGGAAGCCATAATAATTGATATCTATAATCAGGTATTCTTTTTAGATTTTCACTATTAGAGTAATCAGGATGATTGTATATTTTTTTAGGAGCTGGTCTAATCACCTCTGGTTTAGTAATAAAATCTCCTTTTTGTTTTGATTCATAATCGAAGTCATTTGTTGTAAAAGAGACTATGCCATTAAAAAGTTTTCCTCCATAGACATAACCCCCTTTTACAATGTTTATTTTGTAAACGTTTTTGATGTTATATTGGAAAAGCTCATTTACATCTGTGATGTACAATCCATCTACCAACACTAATGAAGGAATTTCTAATTCTATTTTTTCATCATAATCTTTAAGGTGTATACTATAATTACCTTTGGTTTTGTTAAAGTACATTCCTTCAATAATTTCAACTATTGTTTCTTTTAGTGATGGAAAGCGAGTATAATTATCTAAAATATATTCTTTTGAAATCGCTTCATAAAAATTCATGTTATGTTTTGTCGATAGAATGGAATCTTTTTTAGAATTAAAGTAAGCGTTTTCTATTTGACTTGCAATCGATCTTTCTTCAATTATGTTTTTATATTTAGAATCTAATATTATATCTTCTAAACTTTCCAAATTGTTTAAACTACTTTTAGTTTCATTCACTTCAATAGTATAATTCACGGAATTTTTATCTATAACTTGAACTATTAAAGATGTACTTGTAATTGGTTTTTCTAGTACAAATGTAAAGTTACCGTCATTATCAGTTTTACTAATCTTAAAGGCATGATTCTCTCCAAGAAAAGATAAACCAACATCTTTTTG